>NZ_RZSF01000020.1:0-41779 GCF_004023325.1 Mesorhizobium sp. M1A.F.Ca.ET.072.01.1.1
GACCGGCACCCGCCGCGTGCGGCTGACCCTGGTCAATCCGCCGTCAGCGTTCCGGCTGGGCTCGACGATCACGGCGACGCGCATGACCAAGCTGGCGCCGACCATCGAACTGCCGATATCGGCGCTGCTGGAAAAGAATGGCTCGGAAATGGTGTGGGTCGTCGATCCGCAGTCCTCAAGCGTGAGCGCGCGCGAGATCAAGATCGCGTCGAAAAAGGGCGGCAGCTTCACCGTGGCCGAAGGCCTCGAGGCAGGCATGCGCGTCGTCACCGCGGGCGTCCACAGCTTGAGCGAAGGCGAGAAAGTCAAGGTGCCGGAGGGCGGGGTCTGATGCAGGGCTTCAATCTTTCCGATTGGGCGCTCAGCCACCGCTCCATGGTGTGGTATTTCATGCTGGTCTTCGTCGTGGCCGGCATTTTCTCCTATCTCAATCTCGGCCGCGAGGAAGATCGCGCCTTCACCATCAAGACCATGATCATCCAGGCCAACTGGCCGGGCGCCTCGGTCAAGGAGACGGTGCAGCAGGTGACCGATCGCATCGAGAAAAAGCTCGAGGAGCTCGACAGCCTCGACTTCACCAGATCCGTCACCACGGCCGGCCAGACCGTCATCTTCGTCAACCTGAAGGACACCACCAAGGCGCGCGATGTCGTGCCGAACTGGCTTCAGGTGCGCAATATGGTCAACGACATCAAGGCGCAGTTGCCGCAAGGCGTGCAGGGACCGTTCTTCAACGACCGCTTCGGCGATGTCTACGGCAACATCTACGCCTTCACCGCCGACGGGCTGACGCCGCGCCAATTGCGCGACTATGTCGAGGATGTGAGGACAAAGATCCTGACCGTGCCGAATGCCGGCAAGGTTGACCTGGTCGGGGCGCAGGACGAGGCGATCTACCTGGAATTCTCCAGCCGGCAGATCGCCGCGCTTGGCCTCAACCAGCAGCAGATCGTCGCCAGCCTGCAGGCGCAGAACGCCATCACGCCGTCCGGCGTCGTGCAGTCCGGTCCGGAGCGCGTCAGCGTGCGCGTCGGAGGCCAGTTCACTTCCGAAGAGAGCCTGCGGGCCATCAACCTGCGCGTCAACGACCGCTTCTTCCGGCTGAGCGACGTGGCGACGATCAGGCGCGGCTATGTCGACCCGCCGACGGCCTTGTTCCGCTTCAACGGCCAGGATGCGATCGGGCTTGCCATCGGCATGAAGCCGAACGCCAATCTGCTCAAATTCGGCGAAGCGCTGCACGACGAGATGCAGAAGGTGCTGGCCGATCTGCCGGTCGGCGTCGGGGTGCATCTGGTCGCCGACCAGCCGGTCATCGTCGAGGAGGCGGTCTCGGGCTTCACGCGGGCGCTGTTCGAGGCCGTCGCCATCGTGCTGGCCGTCTCCTTCATCAGCCTCGGCCTGCGCGCCGGCTTCGTCGTCGCACTGTCAATTCCGCTGGTGCTGGCCATCACCTTCACGGTCATGGCGTATCTCGGGATATCGCTGCAGCGCATCTCGCTCGGTGCGCTGATCATTGCGCTCGGCCTTTTGGTCGACGACGCCGATCGCCGTCGAGATGATGGTGGCGCGGCTGGAGGTCGGCGACAACCTGCGCAAGGCGGCGACCTATGTCTATACCTCGACCGCCTTCCCGATGCTGACCGGCACGCTGGTGACAGTCGCCGGCTTCATCCCGATCGGGCTCAACTCGAGCGCCGCAGGCGAGTACACCTTCACGCTGTTCGTCGTCATCGCGGTGTCGCTGCTGGTGTCATGGATCGTGGCGGTGCTGTTCGCGCCGCTGCTCGGGGTCACCATCCTGCCGGCGACGATGAAGGAAAAACATCACGACCAGCCCGGCCGGTTCACGTCACTGTTCCGGCGCGTGCTTGTCTTCTCGGTTCGCCGCCATTGGCTGACGATCATCGTGACGATGCTTGTGTTCGCGGCCTCGGTCGCCGGCTTCGGTCTCGTCCAGCAGCAGTTCTTCCCGCCATCGGACCGGCCGGAGCTGATCGTCGACTGGAACCTGCCGCAGAACTCCTCGATCACCGAGACGCGCGACCAGATGGAGCGCTTCGAGCAGCGGGCGCTGGTCGGCAACCCCGACATCGACCATTTCAGTTCGTACATTGGCCAGGGCGCGGTGCGCTTCGTGCTTGCCTATGACGTACAGCCGGCCAATCCCTATTTCGGCCAGACCGTCATCGTCACCAGGAGCATCGAAGCGCGCAACCGGGTGAAGCCGGCGCTGGAAAAGCTGCTGCGCCAGGAGTTCGTCGGCACCGACGCGTTCGTCAAGCCGCTCGAGCTCGGGCCGCCGGTCGGCAGGCCGGTGCAGTACCGCGTCGGCGGTCCCGACATCCAAACGGTGCGCGAGCTGGCGCAACAGTTTGCCGGCGTGATCTCCGCCAATCCGAGGCTCGCCGCGCCGACCTTCGACTGGAACGAACCGCAGCGCGTGCTGAGGGTCGACGTGCTGCAGGACAAGGCGCGTCAGCTCGGCATCACCTCGTCCGATATCGCCAGCGCGCTGAACAGCACGGTGGGCGGCTCGACGATCACCCAAGTGCGCGACGCCACCTACCTGATCAATGTCGTGGCGCGCTCGCGCGAGGCGGACCGCAGCTCGATCTCGACACTGCAGAACATGCAATTGCCGACCGGCACGGGCGAGTCGATCCCCTTGGCTGCCATCGCCAATTTCCGCTACGACCTCGAGCAGCCGACGGTGTGGCGGCGCAACCGCACGCCGACGATCACCGTGCGCGCCGGCCTGGTGGGCGACGTGCTGCCTGCGACCGTGGTCAACGAGCTTAAGCCTTCGGTCGATGCCTTCATCGCCAAGCTGCCGCCCGGCTATTCGGTCGAGACGGCGGGCTCTGTCGAGGAAAGCGCCAAGAGCCAAGGACCGATCGCGGCCGTGGTGCCCTTGATGCTGTTCATCATGGCGACCATCCTGATGGTGCAGTTGCAAAGCTTCCAGCGCCTGTTCCTGGTGGTGGCGGTGGCGCCGCTCGGGCTGATCGGCGTGGTGGCCGCCCTGGTGCCCAGCGGCGCGCCGCTCGGCTTCGTCGCCATTCTCGGCGTGCTGGCACTGATCGGCATCCTGATCCGCAACTCGGTCATCCTGATCGTCCAGATCGAGGATCTCGTCGCCGAGGGCAAGGACCACTGGGCAGCCGTGATCGAGGCGACCGAGCACCGGATGCGGCCGATCGCGCTGACGGCGGCGGCGGCCAGCCTGGCCCTCATCCCGATCGCGCGCGAGGTGTTCTGGGGACCGATGGCCTACGCGATGATGGGCGGCATCATCGCCGGCACGGCGATCACGCTGCTCTTCCTGCCGGCGCTTTATGTGACGTGGTTCCGGATCAAGGAGCCGCCGAAGCGGGTGCGGGATGGCGCCAAAGCAGACGTGATCGTTGCTGCGGAGAGTTAAAAGCCAGGTCGCACCCCGTCGCGAACCTGCGAGAGAAAACTACACCCTCACAAACCCCTCGCTCGCCCGAAGCAGGTTGCGCGTATAATCCTCGCTCACGCGGTGGCCGATCAGCTGGCTTGCGGTCAGCGTCTCCACCGCTTCGCCGTTCTGCATCACCATCAGCCGTTCGCACATATGGGTGATGATGGCGAGGTCGTGACTGACCATCAGGAAGGTGAGCTTGCGCCGCCGCCGCACCTCTTCGAGCAGGTTCAGCACCTCGGCCTGGACAGAGGCATCGAGCGCCGAGGTCGGCTCGTCGAGCAAAAGGATCGAGGGTTCGAGGATCAGCGCGCGGGCGATCGCCACGCGCTGGCGCTGGCCGCCGGAGAGCTGGTGCGCATAGCGGAAGCGGAAACCCTTGCCGAGGCCGACTTCGTCCAGCGCGCGCTCGATGCGCTTCTCGCCGTCCTGGATTGCGTGAATGGCGAGCGGTTCCTGCAGCAGCCGGTCGACGGTCTGGCGCGGATGCAGCGACCCATACGGATCTTGGAAGACCATCTGCACGTCGCGGTAAAAGGCCTTGTCGCGGGTCTTGCCGAGCGTCTTGCCGTTGACAGCGATGGTGCCGGCAGCGACAGGCGCAAGGCCGGTGATCGCCTTGAGTAGGGTCGACTTGCCGGAGCCGCTTTCGCCAACCAGCCCGTAGGACTCGCCTTCCCTGACTTCGAGGTTAACGCCCTTCAGCGCGCGGAAGCGGTCGAAAAGCACCTCCAGCCCTTCGATGGTGATGGCGGCCGTCATGCCGCCCACTCCGGCTTGCGGTCGAGCACCGGCAGCGGGTGTCGCTCGAAGCCGATCCTCGGCATGCAGTTGAGCAGGCCGCGCGTATAGGGATGCTGGGCCTCGCGCAGCTCGGACGCCTTGAGCTGCTCGACCACCTTGCCGGCATACATGACGACCACGCGGTCGCAGAAGGAGGACACCAGGCGCAGATCATGCGAGATGAAGATCAGCCCCATGCCGCGCTCGGCGACCAGCCTGTCGAGAATGTTCAGCACATCGAGTTGCACGGTGACGTCGAGCGCCGAGGTCGGCTCGTCGGCGATCATCAGTTCCGGCCCGGCGATCAGCATCATGGCGATCATCGCGCGCTGGCCCATGCCGCCCGAGACCTCATGCGGGTGAAGGTCGAAGACACGGGCCGGATCGCGAATTTGCACCGCCCGCAGCATCTCCAGCGCGCGCTCGCGCGCTTCGGCCTTTCCGACTTTCTCATGCGTGCGCAGCGTCTCGACGATCTGGCGGCCGATGCTCATCACCGGATCGAGCGAGTATTTCGGGTCCTGCAGGATCATGGCGATGCGGTTTCCCCGCAGCGCACGGCGCCGGCTGGATGACACCGAGAGCAGGTCGATGCCGTCGAAGCGCAGCTTTTTCGCCGACACCTCGGCCTGCGGCGGGGTCAGGCCCATGATGGCGCGGCCGGTCTGCGACTTGCCGGAGCCGCTCTCGCCGACGATGCCCAGCCGCTCGCGGCCGAGCGAGAAGGAAACGCCGCGCACCGCCTGCACGATCCCGGTGCGTGTCGGGAAAGTGACGCGCAGATCGTCGACTTCGAGCAGCGTGCCTTTCGTTTGCTTATCGGAATTGCCGCTCATTGGTCGCCACTCATTGGTCGCCACTCCGGGGATCGAGCGCGTCGCGCAGGCCGTCACCGAGCAGGTTGAAGCCGAGGCTGACGATGAGGATGGCAGCACCTGGCGCGGCAGCCACCCACCACTGATCGAGGATGAAGCGGCGGCCGGATGCAATCATCGCGCCCCATTCGGGCAGCGGCGGTTGCGCGCCGAGGCCGAGGAAGCCGAGGCCGGCGGCGGTGAGGATGATGCCCGCCATGTCGAGCGTCACCCGGATGATCAGCGAGGAGATGCAGAGCGGCATGATGTGGCGCAGCACAATGCGGAAGGGTGAGGCACCCATCAATTGCACCGCCTTGATGTAGTCGGAATTGCGCACCGTCAGCGTCTCGGCGCGGGCGATGCGCGCGTAAGGCGGCCAGGAGGTGATGGCGATCGCCAGCACCGCGTTCTCGATGCCGGGACCGAGCGCCGCAACGAAGGCCAGCGCCAGCACCAGCTTCGGGAAAGCCAGAAAGATGTCGGTGATGCGCATCAGAATGGCATCGGTCCAGCTGCCGGCATAGCCTGCGACGGTGCCGACCAGCAGGCCGATGGGCGCGGCAATGATGGCGACGAGGATGACGACATAGAGCGTCCAGCGCGAGCCGTAGAGAATGCGCGAGTAGATATCGCGGCCGAGGTCGTCGGTGCCGAACCAATGCGCGGCGCTCGGCGCCAGCAGACGGGCATTCTTCAGGTCACCCACGGTTGGCGAATAGGGTGCCAGCACGCCGGCAAGCGCGGCTACCACCACCAACGCGAAAATGATGAGCAAACCGACGAGCGCGAGCCGGTTGGCTGTGAAGCGCCGCCAGGCCACATAGGCGCGGCCGAGCCTTGCCTGCATGCGCGAGGCCGGCCTCTCGCTGAGCAGCCATTCGCGTCGGGTTTGCATCGTCTCGGCGCTCATTCGACTTTCGTCCGTGGATCGAGGAGCCGATAGAGCAGGTCCGACAGAAGGTTGATGGCGATGAAGACCGAGCCGATGATGATGGTGCCGCCGAGCACCGCGTTCATGTCGGCGTTCTGCAATGAATTGGTGATGTAGAGGCCGATGCCCGGCCAGGAGAAGACGGTCTCGGTCAGCACCGAGCCTTCGAGCAGGCTGGCATAGGAAAGCGCGATCACCGTCACCATCGGCACAGCGGCGTTGCGCAGCGCGTGGCCCCAGATGATGCGCGTCTCCGACAGGCCCTTGGCGCGGGCGGCGACGATATATTCCTGCGCCATCTCGTTCAGCATGAAGGAGCGCGTCATGCGGCTGATATAGGCGAGCGCGAAATAGCCAAGCAGGGAGGCCGGCAGGATGATGTGGCGGTAGGCGTCGTAGAAGACATCCCACTGTCCCTGCATGGCCGCATCGAGCAGGTAGAAGCCGGTGATCGGCGTGAAAGTGTATTCGTAGACGACGTCGAGCCGCGCCGGAAAGGCGACCCATTGCAGCTTGGCGTAGAACAGGACGAGGCCGAGCAGTCCCAGCCAGAAGATCGGCACGGAATAGCCGATAAGGCCGATGATGCGCACGATCTGGTCGACGAGACTGCCGCGACGGACAGCAGCGAGCACGCCGAGCGGCACGCCGATGACGGCGCCGATGATCGTGCCGAGCGTCGCCAGCTCGATGGTCGCCGGAAAGACGCGGCGGATGTCGGACATCACCGGATTGGTGGTCAGCACCGAAGTGCCGAAATCGCCGCTGAGCGCGTTTTTGACGTAGATGTAGAACTGCTGGATCAGCGGCAGGTCGAGCCCCATCTCGCGGCGCGTGCGCTCGACGACAGCTGTCGGGGCCCGGTCGCCGAGCACGGCCAGCACCGGATCGATCGGGATGACGCGGCCGATGAAGAAGGTCACCGCGAGAAGACCGAGATAGGTCGTCACCGCGATGACCAGGAAGCGGCCGATCGACGACAGAAGCGCGACGGCACGGGCGCCGCCGCGCCCCGCCGCCGCCTGGTTCTCAGCTACGCTCACGCGGCGCGTCCGAAAGCGCTATTCCTTCGAGACCGGCCAGACGAAGTTGGTGTCGAAGCTCGGGCCGAGCTTGAAGTCCTTCAGGTTCTTGCGCAGCCCCGCCACTTCCAGCTGCTGATGGATGATGACGAAGGGGCTGGTGTCGAGGATCTTCTTCTGCAGGTCCTTGTACATGTCGGCGCGCTTGGCGGAGTCCTTCTCCAGCAACGCCGCCTCGGTTTCCTTGGTCAGGTCCGGAATGTCCCAGGCATTGCGCCAGGCCAGTGTCTTGATCTTGGCACTGTCGGAATTGTCCGGGTTCGAGGCGAAAGTCTGCGCGTTGGAGTTGGGATCGAAATAGTCCTGGCCCCAATTGCCGATATAGATGTCGTGGTTGCGGGCGCGGTATTTGGTCAGCGTCTGCTTGCCGTCGCCGGGGATGATCTCAAGCTTGATACCGGCCTGGCCGAGCGTCTGCTGGATCGATTCCGCCATGCCGGTGGTCGGCTGGCCGGTGCGCACGTCCATGGTCACTTTGAAGCCATCAGCCAACCCGGCCTTTGCCAGCAGTTCCTTGGCCTTGGCCACGTCGAGCTTGAACGGATTCTCGTCGATCGCGCCGAGGTCGCCCTTGGGCAGGAAGGACTGGTGGATCTCGCCGATGCCCTTCAGGATGGTCGAGGCCATCGCATCATAGTCGATCAGATATTTGAACGCCTGACGCACCTCCGGCTTGGCGAGGTTCGGGTTCTTCTGGTTGAGGCTGATGTAATAGACCGTGCCCTTCGGCGCGCTTGTCGTGGTGAGATCGGCGTTTTTGGAGATGGCATCGAGATCGTTCGGTTCCAGATTGCGGGCGACATCGATGTCACCGGCCTCCAGCGCCAGGCGCTGCGCCGAGCTCTCCTTCATGTTGCGGTAGATGACGCGGGCGAGCTTGGCCTTCTCGCCATTGTAGTTGTCGTTACGCTCCAGCACGACAGCCTCGTTGGCGCGCCATTCGCGCAGCTTGTAGGGGCCAGAGCCGGCATAGCCGGTCTTCAGCCAGGCGTTGCCGAAGTCGTTGTCCCATTTGTAGTCGGCGCTCGGCGTAACGGCGGCGACATGCTCCTTGACCAGCTTGCTGTCGACGACCGAAGCGACGGTGGCCGACAGGCAGTTCAGCACGAAGCTCGGCGCATAGGCCTTGTCGACAACGAACTGGAAGGTGGTGTCGTCGACCGCTTTCGCCTTCTCGGTGACATTGTCGCCACTGATGCCGAACTGATTGATGATGAAGGCTGGGCTCTTATCGAGCTTGATGGCGCGCTCGAAAGAATAGGCGACGTCGGCCGCGGTGATCGGATTGCCGGAGGCGAACTTCATGCCGGGCTTAAGCTTGAAGGTATAGGTCAGGCCGTCATCCGAAACGCTCCAGCTTTCGGCGAGATCACCCCTGACCTTGGAAGTATCGTTAAGGTCGAGGCGGACCAGAAGATCATAAGTATTGCCGGTAACCTCGGCGGTCGACAGCTCGAACGCTTCGCCCGGATCCATCGAGATGATGTCGTCGATTGCGAAACCTTCGACCAGCGTGTCGGCAGGCGTGACCGCAAAGGCCGGCACCGCGAGCAGCGCCGACATCGCCACACCCGCGAGCAAGCCACGAGAGCGAAGAGCAAACCTTTCCAGCATCATGGTAGTCGTTCCCTGTTTTGTCGATTGTTGACCTGAGTTCCCGGCTCAGGGTTGCAGAATTCCTTGGGACCGATCGACGGCCCACCGACCTTACCGTCGTGGTTTTTGTCCAGTTGGTCAACACCCTATTCGGCGGCGTTCGAGCCCGCAACGCGCATTTTGCGAGACAGCTTATTGGGCCAGAATGGGCCGCCGCGAGTCGACCCAACTGCCGCCCAATCGAAACCGCCGATTGGGAAAAATCTGCCAAATCTTGGCCGCTTGGAAGTCGCCCGTCATTTCAGCTGCGCAACCAGGTTCGCGTCCGGAAAGCAGGTGGCGGCCTTGCCGTTCTTCGCTTGCCAGACGCCGATCGAGCGGCGTGTCTTGAAGCCGGGCAGGCCGTCGGCACTGCCGACATCGTAGCCCTTGGCCTCCAGCGCTTGCTGGAGGGCCGCGATATCGGACCGGTGGAGATCGCCCACCCGACCCCAGGTGCCGGCAAAGGTGGTGTCGCCTTTGGCGATGCGATCGGCGGCGTGGCCGATGAACAGCGCATAGAGATCGCTGGTGTTGTATTGCTTCAGCACATAGAAATTCGGTGTGACGATGAAAGCGGGGCCGCTGCGTCCGGCCGGCATCAGCAGGAAACCCTCGGCCTTGAGTTCACTGGCCGGAAACGCCTTTCCGTCGACGCGCCTGATGCCCATCGCCACCCAGTCAGAAATCTTCTTGCCCTGGTCGGGTCCTTCGAACGCGCAGGAGACGTTTGCCGGCGCAATCACCTCGGTCCCCCAGCCGCGCCCCCTCACCCAGCCATAGTGGACAAGATAGTTGGCGATGGAGGCGAGCACGTCCGGCGTCGAGTTCCAGATGTCGGGCCGGCCGTCGCCGTCAAAGTCGACGGCATGCTTGAGGAAGGACGTCGGCATGAATTGCGGCTGGCCGAGCGCGCCGGCCCAGGAGGACTTCATCGCATTGACCGGAGCGAGCCCGCGCTCGACGATCTCGAGTGCGGCCAGCACCTCCGTGCGGAAGAAATCCTTCTTCGTCGACATGAAGGCCTTGGTGCCCAGCACCTCGAAGGCGTCGTAAGGCATCTTGGCGGCGCCGAAGCCGGTCTCGCGACCCCAGATCGCCAGCACGATCTCGCCGGGCACGCCGTATCGCTTCTCGATGAGCCCAAGCACGCGGGCGTTGGCGCTTTCGCGCGACCGTCCTCCGCCGGTGACGGCCCGAATGATCTTCTCGGCGAAATAATTGGCGGGCGGACCGAACTCCGCCTGGTGCTGTTTTTGCGGTGTCGCCGGCTTCTCGCCGGGCATGACGAGATCCGGCAGTTTCAGGTTCGGCTTCACGCCGATGAAGGCGGCGTCGAAGGTCTTTTTGGAAATGCCTTTGGTCTTGGCCTCGGGCCAGAGGTCGTTTTGCAGCCAGGCCTGGAATTGGTTGTCGATGGGCGTGGCGCGAGCGGGGAGGGTGAGGAGGACGGCAAGCGCCGCAAGGAAAAATGCGAAGCCGAATTTGGAAAAGCCGCGTTCTGTCGCGCCCTCCTCTGTCTTGCCGGACATCTCCCCCACTTGGGGGGAGATTGGCTGTTTCGGTGCCCCGCCTCTTCCTGCGACCTTGGATATTGGCGAAAGCCGGCGTGACGTCTGATCTCCCCCCTTGCGGGGGAGATGTCCGGCAGGACAGAGGGGGGTGGGACGGAGTGCGGCCTTTCCGGGAAAAACGCCAGTCACCAATCCCCTCCCCTCAAAACGCCGTCCTCGAGCGCAGCGCCGCGGCAAGCGTGCCTTCGTCGAGATAGTCGAGTTCGCCGCCGACCGGAACGCCATGCGCCAGCCTAGTCACCTTGACCTCGAAACCCGAGAGCTGATCGGTCAGGTAGTGCGCCGTGGTCTGGCCCTCGACGGTGGCGTTGACGGCAAGGATCACCTCCTTCACCTCGCCGCCGGCGACACGGTCTACCAGCGAGCGGATGTTGAGCTGGTCCGGGCCGATGCCATCGAGCGGCGACAGCGTGCCGCCGAGCACGTGATAGCGCACATTCATGGCGGCGGCGCGTTCCAGCGCCCAGAGATCGGAGACGTCCTCGACGACGATAAGCGTGCCGGCATCGCGGCGTGGATCGGTGCAGATCATGCACGGGTCGGAGGTGTCGACATTGCCGCAGGTCGAGCAGATGCGCACTTTATCGGCCGCCTCGCCCATAGCTGCGGCTAAAGGCTCGAGCAGCTGCTCCTTCTTCTTGATGAGATGGAGAGCCGCGCGCCTTGCCGAACGCGGCCCGAGCCCCGGCACCTTGGCCAGGAGCTGGATCAGGCGTTCTATCTCTGGACCGGCGATTCTTTTCGACATCGCTCTGATCTAGAGCAATTCCGGGAAAAGTGCGAAACGGTTTTCAGAGCGCTTTGGTGACATCCGCAACATGAAGTGATCCGCCATGTCGTCACGGCGGATCGTTTGATGGCGGAGTTGGCTCAGTAAGCTTCGAGCGGCCGGGACTGGCTGACGATCAGCGCGCCGATGGCGTCGGTGTTCTCAGGCGTCGACTGGAATCCCATCGCCGCTTCCTGCGGAGCGCTCGGAACGGAGGTGATGTAGCGACCTTTCAACGTGCCGCCGAAGCGGGAGGCGTCGGGCTCCTCCATCGGCTCCTGCATCGCCACCATGATCGGCTTCGCCGTGACGCGGCCGGCCTTCTGCCCTGGCGCGGCGGAGGCCGTCACATAGGTCTGCTGGGCAGCAACGGTTGTGGTCTTGGCGGGAAGCGCCGGCGCGGCAGCCGCGGTCGTGGCGGCCTGCTTGGCCGGATCAGCATGCACGATCGTCTTGACCACCGGCTCGGCGGAAGCGACGAGAACCGGAGCGGTGGGGTCGGTCTTCTGCGACTTGCCGGAGGCCATGGCGACCATGGGCTCATCCGGCAACGGCTGCCAGTCGCGGCCGCGCTTCTCATAGAAGGCATTGCCGCCGGCCACCATCGTGTAGTGCATGTTCTTGTAGGGGAAACGCAGGCCGGCGGTGTGGAAGAACATCGTGTTCTTGAGCTTGGCCTTGCGCTCGCCTTTCAGCACTGCCTCGGCGGCTTCCTCGACATCTGGCAATGCCCGCGAATTCATCGGGCGCGTCAGCACGCCCGGGGCGAACTGGCCCCTTTCGCCGACGACCTCGCAGATCGTGCTGCCATGCTGGCCCGAGCGTAGCCGGTTCATCACGACCGTGCCGACGGCGATCATGCCGTCACGGCTCGACCGGTTGGACTCGAAGAACATCGCCCTTTGCAGGCACTCCTTGTCCTTCATCGAGTATTTGTAGGAACGCGAGCTGAGAAAGCTCGGGGTGACGGCGTCGGTCAGGCTCGCCACCGACATGCCATGTGAAGCGGTCTGGCTGCAGCCGGCCAGGAACAAGGGGGAAGCGGCGATGCCGATAAGCAGCAGCGGCGTCTTCCATCGCGTCGCGATCAACAAAAAAGCCTCATTTCCAGATGCCAGCCCGCCCCGAGATGTGGCAAGAATGAGACTCTTTCAGGCAAAAAGATGGCTAGATGGTTAGCAACCTCTGGACTTGGGTAAAACTTTATGAATGTCGCGAAATGAGCCCGTGAGCATGCCGGCAAAATGGTTAATATTGCGGCCCAGGCTCAATTCTCGTTCACAATCAATTAACTGGTGGCAGATGCCTTAGAACGGCAATTTCATTCCGGGCGGTATAGGCAAGCCCGCAGTCAATGCCTTGGTCTTTTCCTGCATGACCAGCTCGACCTTATTTTTGGCATCATTGTGAGCGGCCAACAGCAAGTCTTCGAGGATCTCCACCTCGTCGTCCTTCAGCAAGGACGGATCGATCTTCAGCGCCTTCATTTCGAACTTGCCGGTCAGGGTCACGCTAACCAGCCCGCCACCCGCCTGCCCAGTGGCTTCGAGGGTGGCGATCTCGTCCTGCATGGCCTGGAACTTGGCCTGCATTTCCTTTGCCTTGCCCATCAGGCCGAGAAGATCCTTCATCGTAAAACTTCCTCTTGTTGGAATCTACGTTAACGCGAGCATGATCTTGACCGAAACCGGTCCGTACTTTCCCTGACGCGTTCGTCAGCTCTAGATCTCTTCGTCGTCGGCAGCCGGCTCAACCGGCAGGTCGGCGTCAACGCCTTCCGCTTCCGGCACATCCGGAATGCGCACGTCGATGATCTTGGCGCCGGGAAAGCGAGCGAGGATGGCGGCGACGGTCGGATCGCTCCTGGCATCGGAGAAGGCGTTCTCGCGCTTGGTCGTCTCCATCTCGGCCAGCGTCTGGCTACCCTCTTCCTTCGACAGCGAGACCAGCCAGTTGCGGCCGGTCCAGGCACGCAGCTTGGAGGTCAGGTCATTGAGCAGCATCTTGGGCGCATCGTCGGTCAGGCTGACGTCGATGCGGCCAGGCTCGATGCGCACCAGCCGCACGCAGCGCTTGACCAACACCTTGAAGGCGATGTCGCGGTTGGCATCGGCCAGGGCCACGATGTCGGCCAGCGACTTCACCGGAACGGCCGGTGTTTCGATGACCGGTTCGGGCGCCGGGACGAAGGCGGCAGGCGCGGGCTGCATCTCGACCAGCCGCATGGTCTGCCCTCCGCCGTTAGAGGCCGGCATCCGCGCCGGCGCCACGGCATTTGTGCCGCCGCCACTGCTTGCCGGCGCTCCATTGGCGCGCGGAGCGCCATTCGGCACAGGGGCCGCCCCCTCGAGCGATTTCAGCGCTTCGTCCAGCGTCGGCAGGTCGGCGGCGTGCGCCAGCCGGATCAGCACCATCTCGCCGGCGCTGACCGGACGGTTGGAGGACTGCACCTCGGGAATACCTTTCAGGAGCATCTGCCAGGTTCGCGAGAGCACGCGCACCGACAGCGTGCTCGCAAATTCGGCGCCGCGCCGCCGCTCGTCCTCGGAGAGCGAGGCATCATTGGCCGCGGCCGGCACGAACCGCAGACGCGTAACGAGGTGGTTGAATTCCGCCAGGTCGGTGAGCACCGCGGCCGGATCGGCGCCGGTATCGTATTGCGCGCGGAATTCGGACAAGGCCGCCGCAACATCGCCCTTCATGACGTGCTCGAACAGGTCGATGATACGGGCGCGGTCGGCCAAGCCCAACATGGCGCGAACGGCGGCGGCGCTGACGGTGCCGCTGCCATGGGCGATCGCCTGATCGAGGATGGAGAGCGAATCGCGTGCCGAGCCCTCGGCGGCCCGCGCAATCATCGCCAAAGCCTCATCATCCACGGAAATGCCTTCCTTGGCGGCAATCGAGGAAAGATGCGCGACGAGCGCGCCGGCATCGATGCGCCTCAGGTCGAAGCGCTGACAGCGCGACAGAACCGTGATCGGCACCTTGCGGATCTCGGTGGTGGCGAAGATGAATTTGACATGCGGCGGCGGCTCCTCCAGCGTCTTCAACAGGCCGTTGAAGGCCTGGGTGGAGAGCATGTGCACTTCGTCGATGATGTAGACCTTGTAGCGGGCCGAGACCGGCGCGTAGCGGACGCGGTCGATGATGTCCCTGATGTCGTCGATGCCGGTATGGGAAGCCGCGTCCATCTCGATGACGTCGACATGGCGGCCTTCCATGATCGCCTGGCAATGCTCGCCGGGGGTCGAAAGGTCGACGGAGGGTTGGTCGACGGTGGCGGTTTTATAGTTCAGGGCGCGTGCGAGAATGCGCGCCGTCGTCGTCTTGCCGACACCGCGCACGCCGGTCAGCATCCAGGCCTGGGCGATGCGGCCAGTGGCGAAGGCATTGGTGAGCGTGCGGACCATCGGCTCCTGGCCGATCAGTTCGGAGAAATTGGAGGGGCGGTATTTGCGCGCCAGCACGCGATAGGCGCCGGCCTTACCTGTCTCCAGGCTTTCTGGCCCCGAATTTCCGGCTTCGCTCATTCGCCGTCAAAAGCTCCAAGGACCGCGACGGAAGGCGGCCGATTCCTGCGCATAGTCTCGCCCGCACGGCTCGGCGCCGTCAATGTCGCGGGAGAAAGGCGAAGAGGCGGGAGGCTGGAACAATGACCCGTTCCGGGCTCGTTAGGGCTGCTTCCTTCCGGACCTGACCCGGTTGGCGAGTGGATCGTCCACCACCAACCTCCCAAGCTCCATATCGGCAATTCAGCGGCGAAATGCAAGGGTCGTATTGGATCAGCGGCCAGGCCATGCGGTGCAGACGACCTTCAAATCCGCAGGAGCGGTCAATGATTCGCTTGCAGCCACCTTGCCGTCGCTCTAGCGTTCAGGGTTTGAAGCATTCTCGAAAAGTGAGGGAAACGCCCATGCTGCCTGGCCTAAAGGCCGGTTTCACACTGGACACCCGATTGGAGGCGGACAGTGAGCAGCTCATGTGGCTCGGTCTGTGCGAGCTCCGGCTGATGAACGATCGCCGCTGGCCGTGGCTGGTCCTGGTGCCGCAGCGGCCGGGCGTGGAGGAAATCCACGACCTGACGCCGCTCGACCAGACGATGCTGACCTTCGAGACCAATATGGTCGCCCAGGCGCTGAAGCGGGTGACCGGCTGCACCAAGATCAACACCGGGGCGCTCGGCAACATCGTGCGCCAGCTGCATGTCCATGTCATCGCCCGAAGCGAGAGCGATCCCGGCTGGCCAGGGCCGGTCTGGGGGCATGGCATGCGCGAGCCATATGAGCGCTCCGACATCCGCCGGTTTGCCGAAAAGATCAAGGCAGCGCTATAAGCCATCAGTGTCCATTCCTGCCCCTCCTCGAGTCTCCTATGAACTTTCGTCTGTTTGACGCGCCTCTGCGCGAGCCGAGCCAATTCGTCGGTTTCGCCGGCAACCGGATCGACCGGCAATCGGAATCCCGCGCCGACGACGCGGTCGAGAAGGCGCTTGGCGAGCGATCGGCGCGGCTGATGCTGATGCATGGCGGCAGGCTTTATCTGAAGCTCGACGACGGCAAATTCGACCCATGGTTCGAAGCGGCGGAAAGCCAGGCCTTCGAGGTTTCGCTCGACGGCGGCGTGCTGCTCGGCCTTTCGGAGAGCGGCCCGGTGCTGGCCGTGCCCGCCGGCATCGAACCGGAAAATCTCCCGGAAACGGTGAAGGCGATCGACTACCGCTCCGTCTATATGCAAGGGCTGATCGACGAAGCGGCGGCCGGTGCGCTGGCCCAGGGTGCTGCGCTGCTCGCCTGGCATGCCAGCCACGCTTTCTGCAGCAAATGCGGCAATCGCTCGGAGATGCGCGCCGGCGGCTACAGGCGGCATTGCCCGGCCTGCGGCACCGACCATTTCCCGCGCACCGATCCGGTGGCGATCATGCTGACGGCGACGCGCGAGAAATGCCTGCTCGGGCGCGGCCGGCATTTCGGGCCCGGCATGTATTCGGCCCTTGCCGGCTTCATCGAGCCCGGCGAGACGATAGAGGCGGCGGTGCGCCGCGAGACGCTGGAGGAGGCCGGAATCCGCCTCGGCCGCGTCGTCTACCACGCCAGCCAGCCCTGGCCGTTCCCCTATTCGCTGATGATCGGCTGCTTCGGCGAGCCGCTGAACGAGGACATCCAGGCCGACCTGAACGAGCTCGAAGACTGCCGCTGGTTCTTCCGCGATGAGGTGCGCTCGATGCTGGAGAGGACGCACCCGGGCGGCCTGATCACGCCGCCGAAAGGGGCGATCGCCCACCACCTCATCCGCGCCTGGGTCGACAGCGAATAGGAGCCGAGAAATGATCCGTCATACCGTCGTGTTCACGCTAAAGCATCCGCCGCATTCGCTGGAGGCGAAGCGGTTCCTCCACGATGCCAAGAAGATCCTGACGGCGATCAAGGGTGTGACGCATTTCGAGCAGCTGCGCCAAGTGAGCCCCAAGAACGACTATCAGTTCGGCTTCTCGATGGAGTTCGCCGACCAGGCTGCCTACACCAGATACAACGAGCATCCCGACCACGTCGCGTTCGTGCGCGACCGCTGGCTGCCTGAGGTCGAGAAATTTCTCGAGATCGACTATGTCCCGCTCGGCTTTGGCTGAGATTGGATCGAGCGCCGGCGTCTAAGATTGACGCGGACCTCCATGAGGTCATCCCAGGGCGGAGCGACGCGAAGCGGAGCGCAGACCCTGGGATCCATGCCGTTACCTCAGTCGAGGGGCGCAGCGGAGCAGAATCTGGACCGTCCTAACGCGTTGAAGTCCGGGCATGGATCCTCGGGTCTGCGCCGCCTCGCTTCGCTCCTTGCTTCGCCCGTGGATGACGAAGCATCAAGGCCTTTGCTAATCTCGAAGGTCCTAGGAACCACCTAATCGGCGACCTTTCACTGCTCGCGCGACGCGCTTGCCGGATAGACGCCGAGAATGCGCATCTCGCGCGAGAAGAAGCGCAATTCGTCGAGCGCCAGCTTGACCAGCGGATCATCGGGGTGGCCCTCGATGTCGGCATAAAACAGCGTCGCTGTGAAAGCGCCGAGCTGGTAGCTCTCGAGCTTGGTCATGTTGATGCCGTTGGTGGCGAAGCCGCCCATGGCCTTGTAGAGCGCGGCCGGCACGTTGCGGACGCGGAAGATGAAGGTGGTCATCATCTTGGCTTCCAGCGAGGGGCGCTCGGCCCATTGCTTGTTCTTGGTCAGCACGACGAAGCGGGTGACGTTCGAGTCGGTGTCCTCGACATTCTTCTCGATGATGTCGAGGCCGTAGAGCTCGGCGGCAAGCGCAGGCGCAAGTGCCGCCATCGTGCGGTCCTTGACCTCGGAGACCATCTTGGCCGATCCCGCCGTGTCGCCGGCGACAACCGGCTTCCAGCCATTCTTGCGGATGTATTTGCGGCATTGGCCAAGGGCATGGATATGGCTGTGCACGCTTCTGATCTCTTCGCGTTTCACGCCCGGCAGCACCATCAGCTGGAAATGGATGGGCAGGAAATACTCGCCGACGATGTGCAGGCGCGATTCCGGCAAAAGATGATGGATGTCGGCGACGCGCCCGGCAATCGTGTTCTCGATCGGGATCATGGCGAGCTCGGCCTTGCCGGTCTCGACCGCGTTGAAGGCGTCTTCGAAGGTCGGACAGGGCAACGGCTCCATCGAGGGGAACATGTTGCGGCAAGCGGTATCGGAATTGGCGCCCGGCTCGCCCTGGAAGGATATTCTGTTGGTCTTTTCAGGCATGCGCCAAGGTCTCGCTTACGGATGTCTCAGTTTGAAAGAATTTGCCTGGCGCGCTCGAGATCGTCGGGCGTGTCGACGCCGAGCGGCAGCGACCGGACGATCTCGGCATCGATGCGCATGCCGGCTTCCAACGCCCGCAGCTGCTCCAGCCGCTCACGGCGTTCGAGCGGCGACGGCTTCAGCGCCACGAAGCGTTCCAGCGCTGTCCGGCGGTAGGCATAGAGGCCGATGTGGTGATAGAGCGGGCCCTCCCCCCACGGCGCCGTGGCGCGCGTGAAATAGAGCGCCTTCAGCCTTGTCGCCGAGAGCGGCGAGCCGACGATCTTGACCACGTTCGGATTGGTCCTTTCCTCGTCGCGCACTATCTCGACGCCGAGCGTGGCTATGTCGACCGACGGGTCGGCGAAGGGCCGCAGCGATGCGCCGATGATCTCAGGATCGATGGTCGGCAGATCGCCCTGGACGTTGACGATGGTTTCGACCTTTTTCTCCGGGTCCAGCACGGTGAGGGCCTCGAAGATGCGGTCGGATCCCGATTCGTGGTCCGCGCGCGTCATCACCGCCTCGAAACCGTGATCCCTTACCGCCGAGGCGACCGCTTCGGTGTCGGTCGCCACCACCACACGGCCGAGCCCAGCCTCGGCGCCGCGGCGGGCGACATGGACGATCATCGGCGCGCCGGCGATGTCGGCCAGCGGCTTGCCCGGCAGGCGCGTCGAGGCCATGCGGGCGGGGATCAGGATCAATGTCGACATGGGACTTCTGGGACAGCCGGGGAAGCGGATGGAAAAGTGGCAAAACGTCTCACTGGAAGCGCCCTTATAGGTGTTGCAACGACGAAGCAAAAGACCTAGTTTCCGCGCGATTTAACGGGCCCGTTGGGGCCTTCGCTATACCGACGGACGGAGTGGACGGGACGGTCCGCCGGAAAAGGGAGCAAGGGGCGTATGGATTCCAACGAAGTCAACAAGCTGCTCGCCGGATTCCTCGGAACCTGTTTCGTCGTCTTTTCCGTGGGCATTGTTTCCGACGGGCTGTTTGCCTCCCCCGCTCCCGAGAAGCCGGGCTTCGCCATCGAGGCGGCCGAGCCGGCCGAAGGCGGCGGCGCTGCCGCGCCCGCGGCCGAAGCCAAGCCGATCGCCGACCTGCTCGCAACCGCCAATGCCGAGACGGGCGCCGCCATTTTCAAGAAGTGCCAGGCCTGCCATTCCGGCGAAAAGGGCGGCCCCAACAAGGTCGGTCCGGACCTCTGGGACATCATCGATCGCCCCGTCGCCGAGCATGAGGGCTTCGCCTATTCGGCCGGCATGAAGGATTTCTCCAAGGGCGGCGCCGAGAAGTGGACCTACGACAACCTCAACCACTTCATCAACGCGCCGAAGAAGTTCGTGAAGGGCACGGCGATGGGCTTTGCCGGCCTGCCGAAGGATGAGGACCGCGCCAACGTGATCGCCTATCTGCGCACGCTGTCGGACAATCCGAAGCCGCTGCCGCAGCCGGGCGCTTCGGCGGAAGCCAAGCCCGCCGAAGGCGCCGCCGCGGCGAAGCCGGCCGCAGGTGCGGCACCCGCCAAGCCGGCCGAAGGTGCGGCTCCGGCAAAGCCGGCCGAAGGTGCCGCCCCGGCCAAGCCGGTCGCGCCCGCGCAATAAACATTTCGTCATAAAGACACCTTGGAAAAGCCGGGTTCGTCCCGGCTTTTTTGTTAGGAAAGCCGCATATGCTGAGACAAAAGCCGGCGCTTGCGGTTTTCACCGGCGTCAAATGATCTAGATTGCCGGTGGGTACTGTTGCGACGAGGAGAACGCATGACGGTCGGCCGCTCCCGGACGTTTTTCGCATCGATGCTGGCGATCGCCTTCGCCGCCAGCCTGCAGGCCAGCCTCGCTGATGAGTGGCACACCACGTCCTCGCTGACCGGCCCGTCCAAATACGGCGAAAATTTCCAACGCTACGACTATGTCAATCCGGACGCTCCCAAGGGTGGCGCCCACGACTCCGTCGTTGTCGGCACTTTCGACAGCTTCAATCCCTATATCGTGCCGGGGTCGCCGGCCGCGGGGCTCGCCGGGTTCGGCGGCGGCCTGCTCTACGACACGCTGATGGACCAGGCGACCGACGAGGGCAGCGTCAGCCACCCGCTGGTTGCCGAGGCCTATAAATACCCGCCCGACTATTCCTCTGCGACCTACCGGCTCGACCGGCGAGCGAAATGGCATGACGGCCAGCCGATCACCGTCGACGATGTGGTCTGGTCGTTCCAGGTGCTGAAGGCCAACGCCCCCCAATACAACCGCTATTTCGAGAACGTTACCGACGCGGTGGCGATTTCCGACCGCGAGGTCGAGTTTCATTTCAACCAGAAGGGCAACCGCGAGCTGCCCAAGATTATCGGCGATCTGGTCGTCCTGCCGAAGCACTGGTGGGAGGGCACCGATGCCAGCGGCAAGAAGCGCGACATCACCAGGCCGACTCTCGAGCCGCCGCTGGGATCAGCCGCCTACAAGATCGCCAGCTTCAAGCCGGGTTCCGAGATCGTCTGGCGGCGCGTGCCTGATTACTGGGGCGCCAAGCTGCCGGTGAAGATCGGCCGGGAGAACTTCGACACCCAGCGCTTCACCTACATCCTGGACGAGAATGCTGCGTGGCAGGCCTTTACCAAGGGCGGGCTAGACGACATCAAGGCCGAAAACAGCTCGCGGCGCTGGGCGACGGCTTACAACTTTCCGGCGGTGAACGCCGGCGACGTGATCAAAAAGGAATTCAAGACCACTTCGCCGGAGCCGATGCAGGCCTTCATGCTGAACCAGCGCCGGGCGCTGTTCCAGGATCGCCGGGTCCGCGAGGCGCTGACCTATCCCTATGACTTCGAGACGATGAACCGAACGCTGTTCTTCAATTCCAACACGCGCACCCAAAGCTATTTCCAAGGTACGGAACTCGCGTCGAGCGGTCTGCCGCAAGGCAAGGAACTCGAAATCCTGGAGAAGTATCGCGACAAGCTGCCGCCTGAACTTTTCACCCAGGAATTCAAGCTGCCGGTCTACGACTCACCGCAAGCGGAGCGGAAATATCTGAAGCAGGCTGTCGACCTCTTCGCCCAGGCCGGCTGGGTGATCAAGGGCGGCAAGATGATGAATGCCAAGAGCGGCGCGCCGTTCAAATTCGAGATCCTCGGCACGTCCGACACGGATCAGATCCTCTCCGGCAACTATATCGCCAATCTGCGCAAGATCGGCGTCGATGCGACGCTGCGCATCATCGACCCCAGCCAGTACGTCAACCGCGTCAACAATTTCGACTATGACGTCATCACCAACGTGCTGCAGCAGTCGGATTCGCCCGGCAACGAACAGCGCGATTTCTGGAGTTCGAAGTCCGCCGATTCACCCGGCTCGCGCAATTACTCCGGCATCAAGGACCCGGTCGTCGACGCGCTGGTGGACCGCGTCATCTTCGCCACCGACCGCGACGATCTCGTCGCCGCCACTCATGCGCTCGATCGCGTGCTGTTGTGGAACTACTATACCGTGCCGCAATACTACCGGGCGGTGGTCTGGCTTGCCTACTGGAACAAGTTCGGCATGCCCGAAAAGCAGCCCAGCTACCGTGGCGCCGATATCGACTCCTGGTGGATCGATACGGCGAAGGAAAAGGCATTGACCGCCAAATACAGGGGCAACTGATGAGGCGGCAGACATTGCTTCCTCGTCGCGACTTCCTGGCGCTCGGCGCGGCGACGACTGCCGCAGCGCTGCTGCCGGGTCGGGCTTTCGCCCAGACCCCGACCGGTGTCAAATTGCATGGGCTGTCGGCGTTCGGCGATTTGAAATACAAGCCTGACTTCGCGCATTTCGACTATGTCAACGTCGATGCGCCGCAAGGCGGCACCTTCAATTTCTCGCCGCCCAACTGGGGCCAAAACCAGAGCCCTTTGACGTTCAACACGCTGAACTCCTTCGTGCCCAAGGGCGATGCGCCGCAGCGCATGGAAATGTGCTTCGATTCGCTGATGGTGCGGGCGCTCGACGAGCCTGACGCCGTCTATGGGCTGATCGCCGACGGGGTCACAATTTCCGACGACCGCAACGGCTTCACCTTCTCGCTGCGCCCGCAGGCGCGCTTCCATGACGGCACGCCGCTCACCGCCGACGATGTCGCCTTCACCTTCAAACTGCTGAAGGACAAGGGGCATCCGGATTATTCGCTGTCGTTGACGCATCTCGACAACGCGGTGGTGAAGGACGCCCATACGGTCGAGCTCAAGTTCTCCGGCAAGCAATCGGCCCGTACCATCCTGAACGTCGTCGCGTTTCCGATCCTGTCGAAGGCCTTCTTTACGGCCAACCCCTTCGATTCGTCCCAGCTCAACCCGCCGCTCGGCTCAAGCGCCTACAAGGTCGGGCGCTGGTCGGCGGGCGCCTGGATCGAGTACGAGCGGGTGGCCGATTATTGGGGCAACGACCTGCCGGTCAACCGCGGCCAGAACAATTTCCAGCGTATCCGCATCGAATTCTACCAGGACCGCACGGCCGGCTTCGAGGCCTTCAAGAAGGGCGAGATCCTCTATCGCGAGGAATTCACCTCACGCGTCTGGGCGACGGCTTACAACTTTCCGGCCTTTACCGCCGGCAGGGTGGTGAAGCACGAATTCCCGGCCGAGACGGTGCCGTCGATGCAGGCGACAGCCGTCAACCAACGGCGCGCGCAGTTCCAGGACCCGCGCGTTCGGCAGGCTATCGCGCTCTGCTTCGACTTCGAATGGACGCGACGCAATTTCTTCTATGGCTCCTATGAGCGCTCGCAATCCTGCTTCGAGAAATCAGATTTTCGCGCCGAAGGCGTGCCGCCGCCGCCAGAACTCGCGCTGATGCAGCCCCTGCGCGAGAAGCTGCCGCCGGAGGCCTTCGGCGAAGCGGTGACGCAGCCAGCCTCGGACGGCTCGGGACGTGACCGCAAACTGCTTGGTAAGGCGGCGAAGCTGCTTGCCGAAGCCGGCTGGAAACGCTCCAGCGATTTCGTCGTCAACGACAAGGGCGCGCGGCTGCCCGCCGAGTTCCTCGTGGAAGACGAGACCTTCGTGCAGGTGTATTCGCCCTGGGTCGCCAACATGAAGGCGATCGGCATCGACGCTTCGATCCGGCTGGTCGATTCCGCCCAATACCAGCTTAGGCAATCGACCTTCGATTTCGATCTGATCTCGGCCGCCTTCTCTTTCAGCGCCACGCCGACACGCGACGACCTCGAGATCTTCTTCCATTCGCGAAGCGCGTCGGTTTCAGGCTCTCGGAACCTGCCGGGCATAGCGAGTCCGGCTATAGACGCGCTGATCGACGCCGTCGGCGCGGCCAAGGACCGTGAGAGCCTCACCGTCGCCATGCGGGCGCTCGATCGGGCCTTGCGCGCTCGGCGCGATTGGATTCCAAGTTGGTATCTGGCGAATCACCGAAGCGCCTATTGGGACATGTTCGGCTTTCCCGAGCAGAAGCCCGATTTCGGCTTTCCGGTCGAAGCGCTGTGGTGGGTCGACAAGGGCAAGGCGGCGAAAATTGGCAAAGGGTGACTTTCATGCGGGCGAAGGTGCCGCCCCTCACCTGCCTGCCGGCATCCTCTCCCCGTATAGTGACGGGGAGAGGGAAGCCTTCATCTTTGGTTTCGCCAATCACAAGCGGCGTGGCGAAAGTGCCGAGATTGCGGCCAGCCCCTTTCTCCCCGTCACTATAGGAGGAGAAATGTCCGGCAGGACGATGAGGGGCGGCGCCGACGCCGACAATTGGTCTGAAGCGATTGCCTCGGGGGCACCTCCAGATACAGTGGTCTTCCCCAAGGAGGGCAACATCTGATGGGCGCCTATATCCTGCGCCGCATCCTTCTGATGATCCCGACGCTGTTCGGCATCATGGCGATCTCGTTCGCCGTCATCCAGTTCGCGCCGGGCGGCCCGGTCGAGCAGGTCATCGCCAAGCTCACCAATCAGGGCGGCACCGATCGCCTGGGCGGCGGCGGTGGCGACGCGGGCGCCACCAATTTCGACGTCGCCGGCGATGTCGGCTCGAAGTATCGCGGCGCTCAAGGGTTGGATCCCGAATTCATCAAGAAGCTCGAAAAGCAGTTCGGCTTCGACAAGCCGCCGCTCGAGCGCTTCGGCATGATGCTGTGGAACTATGCCCGATTCGACTTCGGCGACAGCTATTTCCGCGACATCTCGGTGCTCGACCTGATCCTGGAAAAGATGCCGGTGTCGATCTCGATCGGGCTCTGGATCACGCTGCTCTCCTACCTGATCTCGATCCCGCTCGGCATCCGCAAGGCGGTGCAGGACGGCTCGACCTTCGATGTCTGGACGAGCGGCGTGGTGATCGTCGGCTACGCCATCCCGGGCTTCCTGTTCGGCATCCTTTTGATGGTGCTGTTTGCCGGCGGCTCGTTCTGGGATTGGTTCCCGCTGCGCGGCATCGTTTCCGACAATTGGGACCAGTTGTCCTGGCCGGACAAGATCATCGACTATTTCTGGCACATGACGCTGCCGCTGACCGCGCTTGTGCTGTCGGCCTTCGCCACGACGACGCTTTTGACCAAGAACTCGTTCCTCGAGGAGATCCGCAAGCAATATGTGGTGACGGCGCGCGCCAAGGGTCTCTCGGAGCGCAAGGTGCTATACGGCCATGTCTTCCGCAACGCTATGCTGATCGTTATCGCAGGGTTCCCGGGAGCCTTCATCTCGGCCTTCTTCACCGGCTCGCTGCTGATCGAGAACATCTTCTCGCTCGACGGGCTCGGCCTGCTCGGCTTCAAGTCGGTGATCGACCGCGACTATCCGGTGGTCTTCGCCAATCTCTACATCTTCTCGCTGCTCGGCCTGTTCGTCGCCCTGCTCTCGGACCTGATCTACACCTGGGTCGATCCGCGCATCGATTTCGAGCGGAGAGACGTCTGATGACGGCAGCTTCGGCAGAAACCAAGCCGGCCCGCGCCGCCCGGCCGTGGTTGTCGCCGCTCAATCAGCGGCGGCTGCAAAACTTCAAGGCGAACCGGCGCGGCTACTGGTCGCTGTGGATCTTCCTGTTGCTGTTCGTGCTGTCGCTGTTTTCCGAATTGATCGCCAACGACAAGCCCATCATCGCCTCCTACAAGGGCGAGATCCTGTTTCCGGTGCTGGTCGCGTATCCGGAGGAGAAATTCGGCGGCTTCTATGCCGTCACGGACTATCGCGATCCGGTGATCCAGGACGAGATCAATGCCAATGGCTGGATGATCTGGCCGCCGGTCCGCTACTCCTACCAAACGGTCAACAACGCCATCCCTGAAGCCGCACCCGCCAAGCCGTCATGGCTTTACGACAAGAAGACGCGCTGCAGCCAGTATCCGCAGGGCGAAGCCGATCCCAACTGCGTCGTCGGCAACTGGAATTGGCTGGGCACCGACGACCAGGCGCGGGACGTGCTGGCACGCGTGCTTTACGGCTTCCGCATCTCGGTGCTGTTCGGGCTGATCCTGACGCTCGGCTCCTCGCTGATCGGCGTCGCGGCGGGCGCGGTGCAAGGCTATTTCGGCGGCTGGACGGACCTTCTGTTCCAGCGCTTCATCGAGATCTGGTCGGCGATCCCGGTGCTTTATCTGCTGCTCATCGTCTCCGCCATCCTGCCGCCCGGCTTCTTCATTCTGCTCGGCCTGATGCTGCTGTTCTCCTGGGTGGCGCTGGTCGGCGTAGTGCGGGCCGAGTTCCTGCGCGCGCGCAACTTCGAATATGTCAACGCGGCGCGCGCGCTTGGCGTGCCCAACCTCACCATCATGTTCCGCCATCTCCTGCCCAACGCCATGGTGGCGACGCTGACCTTCCTGCCCTTCCTGCTCTCGGGCTCGATCTCGACGCTGACCTCGCTCGACTATCTCGGCTTCGGCCTGCCGCCGGGTTCGGCCTCGCTCGGCGAATTGCTGAAGCAGGCGCAACGCAATCTCAACGCGCCATGGCTCGGCATCTCGGGCTTCATCGTGATTTCGCTGATGCTGTCGCTGCTGGTCTTCATCGGCGAGGCGACGCGCGATGCCTTCGATCCGCGCAAGACGTTCAAATGAGCGAGCCTCTGCTTTCCGTCCGCGATTTGAGTGTCGCCTTCGCGCAAGGCGGCAAGCAGTCGATTGCCGTCGACCACGTCTCCTTCGACATCGGCAAGGGCGAGACGGTGGCGCTGGTCGGCGAATCCGGATCCGGCAAATCGGTCTCGGCGCTCTCGGTGCTGAAGCTGTTGCCCTACCCGTCGGCCAGCCACCCCTCGGGAAAGATCCTGTTCCACGGCGCCGACCTGCTCCACGCCAACGAAAGGACGCTGCGCGGCGTGCGCGGCAACAAGATCACCATGATCTTCCAGGAGCCGATGACCTCGCTCAATCCGCTGCACACGATCGAGCAGCAGATCGTCGAGGTGCTGAAGCTGCATCAGGGGCTGGGCGATCGCCAGGCCCACGCTCGCACGTTGGAGCTGCTCACCGAGGTCGGCATACGCGACCCGCAGAAGCGGCTCGATGCCTATCCGCACCAGCTCTCCGGCGGGCAACGCCAGCGCGTCATGATCGCCATGGCCTTGGCCAACGAGCCGGAACTCTTGATCGCCGACGAGCCGACGACGGCACTCGACGTGACCGTGCAGGCGCAGATCCTCGAACTGCTCGCCGGCCTGAAGAGCCGCAAGCGCATGTCGATGCTGTTCATCACCCACGACCTCGGCATCGTCAGAAAGATCGCCGACCGCGTCTGCGTCATGACCAAGGGCAAAATAGTCGAGACCGGGCCGACCAAGGAGATCTTCGCCAACCCGCAACACGCCTATACCAAGCACCTCTTGGCCGCCGAGCCGAAGGGCAAGCCGCCGTCGGCGAATGCCGATGCCACGGCGGTGATGACCGGCAAGGACATCAAGGTCTGGTTCCCGATCAAGCGGGGCTTCTTCCGCCGCACCGTCGACCATGTGAAGGCGGTGGACGGCATCGACGTTACCGTGCGCGCCGGCCAGACGCTCGGCGTCGTCGGTGAATCCGGCTCCGGCAAGACGACGCTCGGCCTAGCGCTCGCGCGGATGATCTCGTCCACGGGCGCGATCAACTTCAACGGGCGCGACATCAACCAGCTTTCCTTCAGCGCCATGCGGCCGCTGCGGCGCGAACTGCAGATCGTCTTCCAGGACCCGTTCGGATCCTTGAGCCCGCGCATGTCGGTCGCGGAGATCATCGAGGAAGGGCTGAAGATCCACGCGCCGAAACTCTCGCCCGATGAGCGCGACGACAAGGTCGTCGAGGTGCTGAAGGAAGTCGGTCTCGACCCGGAGACGCGTCACCGCTATCCGCATGAATTCTCGGGCGGCCAGCGCCAGCGCGTCGCCATCGCACGCGCCATGGTGCTCAACCCGCGCTTCGTCATGCTCGACGAGCCGACCTCGGCGCTCGACATGAGCGTGCAGGCGCAGGTGGTCGATCTGTTGCGCAACCTGCAGGCCAGGCACAACCTCGCCTATCTCTTCATCAGCCACGACCTGAAGGTCATCCGCGCCCTTGCCAACGACGTGATCGTCATGCGCAATGGTCAGATCGTCGAAGCCGGGCCGTCCGAACAGATTTTCGACCGCCCGCAAACCGACTATACGAGGGCGCTGATCTCGGCCGCGTTCCGGATCGAAACGGCACCGACCGGGGTCGTCAGCGAGTAGGCTGGAAACACAGGAAAGACACTGCGCGAATGGAAAAAGGCAAAGTCTTGCTTGCCCTCACCGGCTTTCACCCGCAGCGCTGGCGCGAACTGCTCGCGGCCGAGCGCGAGGTGGTGCTGGAGCCTGATGGTCCGAGCGATCCCTCGATCGCTTATGCAGTGGTGTGGAAGCAGAAACCGAATCTGTTGTCGTCGCTGCCCAATTTGCGCGCCATCTTCTCGATCGGCGCAGGCGTCGACCATATCTTCGCCGACCCCAGCCTGCCCGAGGTGCCGATCGTCCGGGTCGTTGCCGACAATCTCACGCAATACATGACCGAATATGTCGTCTGGCGCGTGCTCGACCACCATCGCCAGGGCATGCTCTACCGAGCGCAACAGCAGAAGAAGACCTGGCACGAGCCGCCGCAACGCCCGGCCGGCGACATCTCCGTCGGCATCATGGGTCTCGGCAACCTTGGCCGCGCCGCGGCATCGGTGCTTTTGGCGCTAGGCTTCGCCGTGAACGGCTGGTCGCGCACCGAGCACCCCATGCAGGGGGTCTCGACCTATTCCGGCGAAGGCGGGCTGATCCCCTTCCTCAACGCCACCGACATCCTGGTGGTGCTGTTGCCGCTGACGCCGCGCACGCAAGGCATCGTCAATTACGCCGTTCTGAAGGAATTGCGCAAACGCAACGGCCTCGGCGGCTCGGTGCTGATCAACGCCGGGCGCGGGCGGCTGCAGAAGGATGCCGACATCCTGCGCGCGCTGGACGACGGCACGCTGAAGGAAGCGAGCCTCGACGTGTTCGAGGTCGAGCCGCTGCCCAAGACGAGCCCGCTGTGGAGCCATCCGAAAGTGTTCGTGACGCCGCATGCGGCGGCGACCTCGGACCCGGCCCATCTGGTGCCGATCATGCTTCGGCAAATGGCTGCCTTCGAGCGCGGCGAAAAGCTCGAAAACGTCGTCGATCGCGAAGCGGGTTACTGAGCAGACGCCGGCTTCGAGCCCGGCAGCGCGAACTTGTCCTTCTTCTTCGGCTTGCCGCAATCGCGCCGTTCGATCGAACGGTTCATTGCGTCGATCTCGCCGCTCGCCTTGTCGCTGTCGCGCTGCGCCCTGGAGCGCATGTCCGGCGTGAACGGGCCAAAACCCATCGCCGGATTGGAGAAAGCCGGTTTTGCGGTGACCGGCAGATTGTATTGCTGCGCCAGCGCGTTGCGATTGGCCAGCAGCTGGTCGCAGGGCACGCTGTCATATTGCAGCGAGGATTGGACGTTTTCGTCCTGGCGCTCCGCCATCGAAGTGCCGCCAACGCAGCCGGCCGTCATCAGGCAAGATGCCAACACAGCCATGGTCCAGCGCATGGTAATTCTCCGTGCCATATCGCCCAAGCCTAAGCCGACACGCGATTCGGGCTTTTTCGCGAGCAGCCGTCGCCCTCATTCCGCCGGCCTGCGACGGGCTATTACAGCAAGGCCTCCTACGGCCTCGCCGCGGTCATGCCGGATGGTCGTGCTTTCCAGCGACAGGATCGCAAACCCGCTGTCGGCGAGAACGTGCCGCACATAAGCCTCGGAATGCGCGTAGCGCCGCGAGGGCAGCAATGCAAAGTCATCGCCACCGGCAAATGTCTCGACCGAGAACGCACAGAGCCCTTCATCGACCAGACTGTCGGCAACTGCTCCAACAATGCGTTCGAGCGCCCCGACATAGATGAACACGTCGGCGGCGACCACGAGGTCGGCTTTCGCGTCGGGTCGAGAAAAATGCTGGAGATCGGACTTGGAAAGCCGGTCGTAGATGCCTTTGGCGCGCGCCTTCCGCAACATGCTGCTCGAAATGTCATAGCCTTCCAGCCGGTCGACGATCGGGCGCAGCCTTTCGCCCATCAGGCCGGTGCCGCAGCCGAGGTCGAGCGCCAGCCGGAACCGGCCCGGGCTCGCCGCGCGAATGGCGCGCTCGAGAAACTCGGGCATCCGATAGCCGAGTTTCCCGACCAGCGATTGCTCGAAATTGTCGGCATAGTGATCGAACAGGGTCTCGACGAAAGCGCTGGGCGGAGCCGCTGCCGCCAGCGCATGGCCGATCAGCTGCAGCTTGAGCGCGGAACCCAGCCGGTCCGCGGGATCGAGCTTCATGGCCATCGCCCATGCGTGGGCGGCTTGGTCGGGAAAACGTGCGGCCTCCTGCATTTCACCGAGCCGGAACCACCCCGCCGTCCATTGCGGCGCCAGTTCCAGCGCGCCAAGCAAAAGCTCCGCCGCCTGCGCAGGCTCGCCGGAGGCCAGCAGCATCTCGGCAAAGTCGGCGCGACGGTCGGCGTTCAAATCGCCGGACGAGGCCTGAAGTGGTTTCATGGTTCCATTGATCCCGCCGGTGTGCGAACCGGCGGCCGGCTGTAGGACGAGTCAGCAGTCTGTTGCAACAGGCTTCCCGCGTCGAATTTAGCCACTATGTTCAAGGCCATGCGCGCCAGCGACCTGCTCAAGCCACGACCCGAAGGGCTCTACTGTCCGCCAGGCGATTTCTTCATCGATCCGGTGCGGCCGGTCAGCCGCGCGCTGATCACGCACGGCCATTCCGATCATGCGCGCTCAGGCCACCGCTCAGTGCTTGCCACCCAGCAAACGCTCGACATCATGGGCCTGCGCTATGGCGAGGATTTCGCCGAAACCACGCAGGCAGCCGTCATCGGCGAGACGATCGATATCAACGGCGTCTCCGTCACTTTCCATCCGGCCGGGCATGTGCTGGGTTCGGCGCAGATCGTCGTCGAGCATCAGGGCCTGCGCATCGTCGCCTCCGGCGACTACAAGCGCCAGAAGGACGCTACCTGCCTGCCGTTCGAGCCGGTGCCTTGCGATGTCTTCATCACCGAGGCGACCTTCGGGCTGCCGGTGTTCCGGCACCCGCCGGACCATGAGGAGATCGCGCGCCTGCTCAAATCGGCGATGCAATTTCCCGAGCGTTCGCACCTGATCGGCGCCTATGCGCTGGGCAAGGCGCAGCGCGTCATGCGGCTGCTGCGCGAGGCCGGTTACGACAGGCCGATCTACATCCACGGCGCGCTCGCCAAGCTCAGCGAATATTACCAGAGCCAAGGCATCGATCTGGGGCAACTCGAACCAGCGACGGTGGCAAGCGGCGGCAAGGCCGATTTCGAAGGCGCCATCGTCGTCGGGCCGCCGGCCGCCTTCGCCGACCGCTGGGCGCGGCGCTTCCCCGACCCGATCGCCTGCTTCGCTTCAGGTTGGATGCGCATCCGTCAGCGCGCCAAGCAGGGCGGCGTCGAGCTGCCGCTGATCATTTCCGACCATGCCGACTGGGACGAGCTCATCGCCACGATCAAGGAAACGGGCGCCGAGGAGATCTGGGTGACGCATGGCCGCGAGGAAGCGCTGGTGCGCTGGTGCGAGCTGGAGGGCATTGCGGCGCGGCCGCTGCATCTGGTGGGCTACGAGGACGAGGGCGATTGATGGAACAGTGTTCGCCAATCGCCGCCGAGTTCTACGGCGCCCCCCTCTGTCCTGCCGGACATCTCCCCCTCAGAGGGGGAGATTGGCAGTTTCAGCGCCGACGCATCTCGCGCGACGCGAGAGATTGGCGAAAGCCGACGCGGCATCTGATCTCCCCCCTTGAGGGGGAGATGGCCGGCAGGACAGAGGGGGGTGCCTCGCGCCGGCTTTCGTCATTGGCGTGTCGCGCATGAACCGCTTCGCCGAGCTCCTCGACCGGCTGGTGCTGACGCCTTCGCGCAACGGCAAGCTGACGCTGCTCACCGACTATTTCCGCAGCGTCGAGGATCCCGACCGCGGGCTGGCGCTGGCGGCGATCACCGGCGATCTGTCGATCGCGGCGGTGAAGCCGGCGATGCTGCGCGCGCTGGTGGTCGAGCGGATGGACCCCGTGCTGTTCGGCTATTCCTACGATTATGTCGGCGATCTCGCCGAGACGGTGTCGCTGGTCTGGCCGCAGCCGGCCGGCCACATACCGAACCACGCGCCGACGCTCGCCGAAGTGGTCGGCAAGCTGCAGGCGGCGAGCCGCTCCGACGGGCCGCAGGTGCTCGCCAGGCTTCTCGACAGCGCCAGCATCTCTGCGCGCTTCGCCATCATCAAGCTGGTCACCGGCGGGTTGCGCATCGGCGTGTCGGCGCGGCTTGCCAAGCAGGCGTTGGCCGATCTCGGCCAAGTCGATGTGGTCGAGATCGAGGAGCTCTGGCACGGGCTGACGCCACCCTACACGGCGCTCTTTGCGTGGCTGGAAGGCCGGGCGGAAAAACCGAGGAGCGCCGCGCTCGCATTGTTCCGGCCGGTGATGCTGTCCAACGCGGTCGACGACGGCGACTTGGAAAAGCTCGGCCGATTATGCGGCGGAGTGGAAGTGGGACGGCATCCGCGTCCAGGCGGTGTGCGAGGGCGGCATCCGCCGGCTCTATTCGCGCACCGGCGACGATGTTTCCGGCGCCTTCCCGGACCTCGCCGCGACGATGGATTTCGAGGCGGCGCTCGACGGCGAATTGCTGGTCGGCGATCCGCGCGAGGCGACCGGAACCTTCTCCGACCTGCAGCAGCGGCTGAACCGCAAGAGCGTCTCGCCAAAAATCCAGCAGCAATATCCGGCCTTCATGCGCTGCTACGACGCGCTGCAAATCAACGGCGAGGATTTGCGCAGCCTCCCCTTCGCCGAGCGCCGCACCCGGCTCGGAGCCTTCGTCCAGACGCTCGATCCCAGCCGCTTCGACCTTTCGCCGCTGGTCGAATTTTCGGATTGGGAGACGCTGGAGCGGCTGCGCCAGGCGCCGCCGCATCCGATCATCGAAGGGGTGATGCTGAAGCGCTGGGATTCGCCCTATCTTGCCGGCCGGCCGAAAGGCCCCTGGTTCAAGTGGAAGCGCGATCCGCACACGATCGATGCGGTGCTGATGTATGCGCAGCGCGGCCACGGCAAGCGCTCGAGCTTCTATTCCGACTACACTTTCGGGGTCTGGTCCGGCCCGGAGGGATCGGAAGAGCTGGTGCCGGTCGGCAAGGCCTATTTCGGCTTCACCGACGAGGAGCTGCGGCAAATCGACAAATATGTGCGCGACCATACGATCGAGCGGTTCGGGCCGGTGCGCTCGGTGCGCGCCGATCGCAAGAATGGGCTGGTGCTGGAAGTGGCCTTCGAAGGCCTCAACCGCTCGACGCGCCATAAATCGGGCGTCGCGATGCGTTTCCCGCGCATCTCACGGCTGCGCTGGGACAAGCCGGCCGCCGAGGCCGACCGGATCGAGACGCTGCAGGCGCTGCTCGACAGTTAAAAATCTGCCGGCACTTCACCCCACCCGGCGCTCCGCGCCGACCTCCCCATCAAGGGCCCATCAAGGGGAGGTGGAAAGTCGCATCCCTGGAGATAGCCCCTCGCTGCCGATGCCGAGGTCACTCCGCGATCGATACGCGGATCTCGTAGATGTCGACGGACTTGCCCTGCTTGTCGACGTCGGAGTTGACGGCGATGGTGCCGGCCGCACCCGGGTGCTTGTTCGGGAACTGCACGTCGAACAGGTATTCGTTGCGCTCATGGCCGACGGCATAGCGCTTGCGGCCGCAATCGCCGAGCTCGCCGAAATTGCAGTCGACCGAGATCTGCGTCTCCTTGCCTTCTTCCGAGCGGGCGATGATGTCAAACATGGCATGCTTGCCGGCGAGTTTTTCCAGCACGCCCTGGCCGACATCGAAGGCAATGGCCGAGCCGGATGCGCCCGAGCGGACGCGCAGGAACTGGCCGGTGTCGTCCTTCATCACATCGGCGGCGGCGTCGGACGGCGTGCTGACATGGGTCGGATCGCTGGGCGAGAAGACGTTGATCCAGTTCTTCGACTGATCCGCCTCGCCGGGCTTTTGCGGCGAGCCGGTGTCGGCTGACTGCGAGGAGTCTTCGTCTTCCAGCGTCGGGGTCGGCTCGGGCGGACCGGTGTTCAGTTCAGCCGCCGTCTTGAAGACGCCCGTCTGCTTGGCGAAATAGAGGCCGATGCCGGCAGCCGCCAGCAGAGTCGCCGCGACAAAGATGGCGGTGAGCGGCAGGCGCCGGCCACGGATACGCCGTTCATCGCGATCCGGCGCCACTTCGGCGCCGTTGCCGATGGACGCTCCGGGAGAGTCATCAAGCGTCGGCGCGTTCGGAAGCGCCTCGTCCGGCATGATGTCGGGCACGCGGGGCAGCACGCGCGAGCGCGGCGCATCCGATGTGTCGGGCTGCACCGGACCGTCGACGGTGATCGACGGCGACGGTGCCGCCTGGTCGGGGCCCCGCGGGGCATCCACCGGCGGCGCGGGAGACTGGCTCGGCGTGTCGACCGCCGGCCCCGGCGCGGCGTTGCCGACGAATGGACCGCTGTCCAGCGGAAGCGTCACGTCAGGAACGGCCTGGACAGCCGGCAGGAATTCGGATTCGATCTCGGTGATCTTGGCCTGCACCGCCTTGCGGCGGTTGATGGCGGCTTCCACCGTCACATTCGGGTTGGCCTGCAGCACGCGATCGAGCGCGGCAAAGGCCGAGCGATAGACCTTCTCGCGAAACGCCCGGTCCTCGGGATTGCCTTTCTCGAAGGCGTTGCGGATCGCTTTCTCGATGGCGTCCAAGCGAGCTCCCTCTGCGCGTTCGCTCACAGTTATCGATCGTTAGCCGCAGGCGACCAGTCAATCAACGGGCGGGCGGCTGCCTTGCCGACGCATCCAATGCCCATTTCGGCGTTTTTTGTTGGAGAATCAACATTTTTGTCGCCGCCGCCGGATCGGCCTGCAACGGAATCGGAGCCTCCCGCCGGCGAGCCCGCAAGCCGTGCTGGCGCGGCGCTTAGGCTGTCGCGCGGCGGCAAGCGACGGAATTGCCGCGCATGAGCGCAGGATTTCGCCGCCAGCCATCTTGAATTAGCTGGCGGTTGAGTCTATCAACCGGCGCATCTTGGAAGCCCAGCGGCTTCCCGGGCCGCTTTAGCTCAGTTGGTAGAGCACATCATTCGTAATGATGGGGTCGCGTGTTCGAGTCACGCAAGCGGCACCAGTTCCCTAGTGGATTTGGGTTTGCCCATGAACCCACCCAAGATCGCCTCAAGCGGAAACACTTGCCGCGTCGGACGGCAGCATTGCGCCGCTTGCCGACCTCAGCACCTCCAAGCGTGAATGTTCGGTGTGATGCCGATACAAAAGCGCCGCCACGGTGGCGTCAACCGGTTACACAGGACAGCCAACATCCCCGGCCTTCTGGAAGTGGCGTCAGCGTCCCCAGAGGCTGCGTGGGCGTGTCGTTGGTTGGCTGTAGCGCGCGACTGAACGCTCCACGCTTCGCAAGCTGGATAGCGGAATCTCGTGAGGGCAAGGTCAGGTTGCTCTCCGTTCCAGCGACGGGCGGAGATTGGGAAAGATGGATACCGTGCAGGTGAGGCGCATGGAAGCCGGCAGGACATGGACGGGGGACGGCGCGCGTGCAGGCGCCTGGCTGAGCCGTGCCATGACCACGCAGCGCCACCTCGCAGCGATCCTGGCTTGCGACGTGGTTGGCTATTCGCGCCTGACGGAGCGCGACGAACGCGGCACGCTCGAGCGGCTGAAGGCCTACCGCAAGGACCTCCTCGAACCGCTGGTTTCCGAGAACCAGGGGCGCATCGTCAAGCTCACCGGCGACGGCATGCTCTGCGAATTCGCGAGCGTCGTCAATGCGGTGACATCGGCGGTGGCGATCCAGCAGGCTGTGGCGGAACACGAGGCGGAGACGCCGGAGGAAGAGCGGATTCGCTTGCGCATCGGCGTCAATCTCGGCGACGTGGTCTGCGAGGAGGACGGCGACCTCTACGGCGACGGGGTCAACATCGCCGCCCGCCTCGAAAGCGCCGCCGATCCCGGGACCGTGGTCGTCTCGGGCACCGCCTACGACCACCTCCAGGGCAAGCTCGACTGCGGCTTCACGCCGCTCGGCAACCTGCGCCTCAAGAACATCGAGCGGCCCGTGCGCGCCTACCGCGTCGAGACCGACGCCAGCGCCTCGGTGGCTGCACCGCCTCCCCTGCCCGAGAAGCCCTCGATCGCGGTTTTGCCTTTCACCAACATGAGCGGCGACCCTGACCAGGAATACTTCGCCGACGGGCTGGTCGAGGACATCATCACGGGATTGAGCCGGGTGAACTCCTTCTTCGTGATCGCCCGCAACTCGTCCTTCACCTACAAGGGCCGGGCGGTCGACCTGCGCCAGGTCGGGCGCGAGCTGGGCGTCCGCTACGTGCTCGAAGGCAGCATCCGCAGAGCCGGATCGCGCGTGCGCATCAGCGGGCAGTTGGTAGACGCGATCAGCGGTCACCATGTCTGGACCGGCCGCTTCGAGGGCGACGTTAGCGACATCTTCGACCTGCAGGACAAGGTGACCGAGAGCGTCGTCGGCGCTGTCGAGCCGAGCATCCGGCTGGAGGAGATCAAGCAGGCGCGCATGAAGCCGACCGAGTACATCAGCGCCTACGACCTTTACCTTCGCGCACTGCCGCGCTTCTACAGCATGACGCGCGAAGGCTTTGCCGATGTGCGCCGGCTCACCAACGAGGCGCTCAGCATCGACCCGGGCTTCACCTTGGCGAAGGCACTCGGCGCCTATATCCGCAGCTTATCCGTGAGCCAGTGCTGGCACGAGCCCGACGATGTGCGAGTCGCCGCGCGTATGGCGCGCGAGGTGCTGGCGGAAGCGCGCGACGACCCCACGAGCCTGCGCTTCGCGGCGCAGGTGATCGCCTACAGCGCGAAGGAATACGAGATGGCGCTGAGCACAATCGAACGGTCCCTGCTGCTCAACCCCAATTCGGCGCAGGGCCATACCGGCAGCGGCTGGGTGAACGCGCATTCCAGCCGCCCGCTCGTGGCGATCGAGCACTTTCACAGGGCGATGCGGCTGAGTCCGGTCGACCCCGAGAAAGGCATCGCGCTCTCCGGCATCGGGATGAGCTATCTGATGCTCGAGCGCTACGAGGAAGCGCTGGCATGGGGAGAACGCGCGCTGCACGAGATGCCGAACTACGGCTCCTCGCACCGTGTGGTGATCATGGCGCTGGTCAAGCTCAACCGGCTGGACGAGGCGCAGGCCGCGGCGCGCCGCCTGATGGAGGCGTTCCCGACCTTCACGCTCACCCTGCAGAGACAGATCAACCCGTGGCTGGACAAGGTGTTCGCCGAGCGCTACGTCGAGGCGCTGGGCATCGCCGGCGTGCCGGAGTGATCGTCGCGGCTGCAACGATGCCCTCTCCTGCGCGCCGCGTGCGGCCAGGCGGCTTTGCCACGCATCTCGGGCATTGTCGAGAATCGCTGTTGGTGGGAAACTCCCGGTCTCTAGCAAGGAGGCCAAAATGCCCAACACTTTCAAGACCGGTGACGTCGTCAGGCTAAAATCCGGAGGCCCGGAGATGACGGTGAGTGATGGCGCTGCCTCGGGCACGTATCTGTGCCACTGGTTCAATCGTGATGGCGACGTGTGGACCCCGCAACATGCCGGCTTCAAGCCGGATCAGTTGATGGTGGTCGACGAACGGAAATAGTTTCGCTCACCCTCGTTCCCGATCGGCTCCGGCCCGGCTTTTTGCCGGACTCTTGCTGATTGTCTCGTCAGAAACGACCGACGGATTTTCCCTGTTGCCGCGTTTAACGGCTGAAGCGTGGCTGCCAATGGCCATGCGCAACCGGAGACGAGAGCATGATCCGCCGTTCGATATTTGTCGTTGCCCTTGGCCTGCAGGCCGCCGCCGCGGCCGCCCAGACAGCGACGCCTGCCACCGCGCCGACGCAGCCGGCGCCAATCGCGTCCGCCTCCGCCAGGCCCGGCATCACCCTGGAAAAGTTCGAGGCGCGCCGGGAAAAGACTTTCATGCGGGCGGACACCGACGGCGACGGCAAGGTCAGCCTCGCCGAGTGGACGGCGTTCCAGACCCAGCGCAAGGCCAAGGGCGATCCGGCCAGATCCTTCGCGCGGATGGACGCCAACAAGGACGGCTTCGTCGACAAATCGGAGCTCGACGCCTTCTTGGCCAAGCGCTTCGCCAGGCTCGACAAGAACGGCGATGGCGTGATGAGCGCCGAGGAACGGCCGGGCCACAAAACCGCTCCCAATCAGGAGCAATGACCGAGAGGTTATGCAGCACGATGATCATTGGGAGCGCCCCGATTGATGGGCGCCGATCCGGACGAGGAACTGGTACGGCGCATCGGTGCCGGCGATCAAGCCGCCGTGCAGGCGATGGTGGCGCGCAAGCTGCCGCGCCTGCTTTCGCTCGCCACCCGCATGCTCGGCGATGCCGCCGAGGCCGAGGACGTCGCCCAGGAGACCTTCGTGCGCATCTGGCATCATGCCTCGGGCTGGCGCCAGGGTCATGCGCGTTTCGACACCTGGGTCCACCGGGTGGCGCTCAACCTCTGCTACGACCGGCTGCGGCGGCGCCGCGAATGGGTGACGTACGAACTGCCGGAGGCGGCGGATGAGGCACCGCTTCCCGACGCCGGAGACGAAGGCCGGCGCGTCCAGCAGGCGCTGCTGCGCATCGCGCCGCGCCAGCGCGAGGCGATCGTGCTCGTCTATTATCAGGAGATGTCCAACATCGAGGCCGCCGGCGCCATGCAGGTCAGCGTCGATGCGCTGGAAAGCCTGCTCGCGCGGGGCCGGCGCTCGTTGCAGGCCATGCTCATCGGAGATGGCGATGACTGAGCAACTGGCGGCGATTGGGACTTCGGTGGCCACGTCAAACCCGTGGAAGGGGAAACGAGATGGCTGACGAAAGAAAGGCCGCTGACGGGCCGATGAGTGCCCAACGCTTCACCGCACTTGCGGACGCCTATGGCAGCGCCCTGCATCGCTGGCCGCGGGCCGAGCAGGCTGCCGCCACGCTGTTTGCGGAGAGCGAGGAGGGTCGCGCCATCTTAGCGACCGCCGGCAGGCTCGATGTCATCCTCGACCGCCATCACGTCGAAGCCCCAAGCCGGACGCTGCATGGCGAGATTGTCGCAAGGGCCACCACGCAGCTCAGCCAGGGGCGCCGCCGCCGGTTTTGGTGGCTGGGCTTTGGGCTTGCCGGCGTCGGCCTTGCCGGCGCCGTGGTCGGGCTGGCGCTGGTCACCGTCGTCACGCCAGATGCCACGTCCGACCATTATGTGATGGATGCCAACGCAACGTCGTTCGGCGATGCCGGTCCCGACGCCGACACGGAGGACCTATGAGCGCTCGTCTTTTCGCGGCATCGCTGGTGCTGAACGTCTTCCTGATCGGTGCCGTCGCCGGCGGTGCAGGCTGGCTGATCGGCCGTTCCGGAGGCGGCTATTCGCTGGAATCGGCCGGCGGTCAGCTTCCCGCCAGCGATCGCAAGGTATTCCGCCAGGCCCTGCGCGAGGTTCGGCGCGAGTCGCGCGCGGTCATCCTCGACGGACAGCAGGCGCGGCGTGAGGCGGCCAACCTCTTGCAGCAGCCGACGCTCGACGCCAACGCTCTGGCCGCTGCCCTGGAGCGGGCGCGCAATGCCGACGCCACCATCCGCAGCCGGCTGGAACAGCGTATCGTCGAATTCGCCGCGTCGAGCCCGCTAGATGACCGTAAGCTGCTGGCCGACGCCCTGCTGCGCCATGTCGGCAGGCAGCGGCCGATCCCGGCAAAAAATACGCCATAAGAGCGACGGAAAGCGCCGGCCGTCTCCGTTCAAAGAAAAAGAGGGACACGCCTGCCGCCACGCGAACGCGACGTGGCCGGTTCAACCTCGAGAAACTTCGGAGTATCCCATGAATGGTCTGACGAAATATTCTGTTGCGGCTGCGCTTGCCATCGGCGGGACTGCCGCGGCAAGTGCAGCCTCGGCAATGCCGATCGCGCCGGTTGCGGCGCCTGCGATTGTCGAGCATGTGGCCTGGGGCTGCGGCCCCGGCTGGCACCCCAACCGGTGGGGTCGCTGCGTGCCCAACCGCCGCGTGATCTATCCGGGCTATTATTACTGGGGTGGCCCAAGTGTCTATATCGGCCCGGCCTGGCGTCCGTGGCACGGCGATCGTTACTGGCGCCGCTGGTAAGCCCCTGCCGGCCTCATCATGCCGACTCCGGCGTCATAAGGCCTTTCGACCGTGGATATTGCCGCCGACGCGACCTGCGTCGGTCCGCGACGGAGGCTCTGTTGGCTCTATCCGTTCCAAATGCCGTTCCGCCCGATCCAGCCTTGGTCGCGCTCAACCGCTTCGGGCTTGGCGCGAAACCTGGTGACGATCTCGGCAAGATTGCGGCCGATGCGCGCGGTTATCTGAAGGCCGAGCTCGAGCTGTTGGATGTCGCGCTTGTCTCGGCCGACGATTCAAAAAATGCCGGCTTGTTGGACAGCACCGCCGCGATCCAGGCCAGCATGGCCGCCGCCGCGGAGCGCAAGGCAGCGCGGGAGAAGCCAGCGCCCGCCATGCAGCCTGCGGCAGACACTTCGGACGGCTCAGCCGAGGCAAAACGCAAGTCAGGCGTGCCGCCGGTCGAGGCCGACATCTATCGCGATGAAGCGCAAGCCCGTTTCGACAAGGCGCTCGGTGCGGCACCCGGCTTTGTCGAAAGACTGGTCGGTTTCTGGTCGAACCATTTCTGCGTCTCGACCGCCAAGGGCCAGCTCGTGCGGGCCTGCGCCGGCGCTTTCGAGCGCGAGGCCGTCCGCCCCTTCGTGCTCGGCCGCTTCGCCGACATGCTGCTGGCCGTCGAGCATCACCCGGCGATGCTGTTCTACCTCGACAACCGACAATCGACCGGACCGGATTCGCGCGCCGGAAAAAGACGCGGCCGCGGCCTCAACGAGAACCTCGCCCGCGAGATCCTGGAATTGCACACACTGGGCGTCGACGGCGGCTATAGCCAGGCGGATGTCACGAGTTTCGCGGGAGCGCTCACCGGCTGGACGATGGCCGGACGGAAGGGCCGCCTGGGCGAGCCCGGCACATTTGTGTTCGACGCCAATGCGCATCAGCCTGGCGAGGCGGTGCTGCTCGGCAAGACCTACCCGGCCGGCGGCATGGGCCAGGCCGAGGCCGCGCTCAACGACATCGCCCGCCAGCCGGCGACCTCGCGCCACATCGCTACCAAGCTTGCCCGCCATTTCATTGCCGACGATCCGCCGGCGGCTGTAGTCGACCGCCTTGCCGAGATCTTCACCAAGACGGACGGCGACCTGCGCGCGCTGGCGCTGGCCCTGATCGATCTGCCTGAAGCCTGGTCGCTGCCGCTGACAAAATTGCGCTCGCCGTTGGACTATGCCGTAGCGGTCCGGCGGGCGATCGGCTCCACCACCGGGAAAGAGCCGCAACGAACGCTGCGCTGGCTAAGGGCGCTGGGCGAGCCGCTCTGGCAACCGCCCGGGCCGAACGGCTTTTCCGACCGGACGGATAGCTGGGCGTCCGCCGAAGGCCTCAAGACGCGCCTCGACATCGCCTGGCAAGCGGCTCGTCAGGCGAGCGACATCGGCGATCCCGATGACATGCTTTCCACCGTGATCGGCGCCTCCGCCTCGGCCGAGACGCGCCAAGCGATCGCGCGCGCCGAATCCAAGCAGCAAGGCCTGGCGCTGCTGCTGATGGCGCCGGAATTTCAACGCCGGTGAACAATGGAGAAGCGGCATGAGTCTTCTTAGTGAAACGCCGAATCCATCTCGGCGCGCCTTGCTGATGACAGGCGGCGCGCTGTTTGCCTGGGCCTATCTGCCACGCTTCGCCCGCGCCGCCGACCATCGCGATCCGCGCCTGATCGTCATCATATTGCGCGGCGCGCTGGATGGGCTGTCGACGATCGGCCCGCTCGGTGACCCCGACTATGCCGGCCTGCATGGCGACATCGCGCTGTCGCTCTCCGGCGCCAATGCGGCGCTGCCGCTCGACAGCTTCTTCGCGATCAATCCCGCGATGCCGGTGTTCGCGCGGCTGTTCAAGGCAGGTCAGGCGGCTGCGGTGCACGCGGCCGCGACCGGCTACCGCGAGCGCTCGCATTTCGACGGCCAGGATGTGCTGGAGAGCGGCCTGCCGGGCCCTGGCAACGCCACAACCGGTTGGCTGAACCGCGCGATAGCCAGCCTGCCGGCAGGTGAAAGAGTGGCCAAGCTCGGCGGGCTGGCGGTCGGGCCATCGACCCCGCTGGTGATCCGTGGCGCAGCACCCGTGCTCGGCTGGGCGCCGCAGGCGCTGCCGACGCCCAGCGATGCGCTGGCGGAGCGTGTGCTCGACCTCTACAACCATCGCGACCCGGTGCTGGCAG
>NZ_RZSF01000210.1:0-11908 GCF_004023325.1 Mesorhizobium sp. M1A.F.Ca.ET.072.01.1.1
GCGCCGGATCGTGCGTGACCAGCACCAGCGTCATGCCGCGCTCCGTCGCCTTGGCGAAGAGGAGGTCGGCGATCTGCTTTCCCGTCGCCTGGTCGAGGTTGCCGGTCGGCTCGTCGGCAATGAGGATGCGCGGCGAAGGCGCCAGGGCCCTGGCGATCGCCACGCGCTGCTGCTCGCCGCCCGAAAGCTCTCCCGGATAGTGCGTCACGCGGTCGCTCAAGCCGACCGCCGCGAGCTCCTGCGCGGCCACCCCGAACGGGTCGTTGTGCCCGGCGAGCTCCAGCGGCACCGCGACATTCTCAAGCGCCGTCATGTTGGGGATAAGGTGGAAGGACTGGAAGACAATGCCGATGTTTCGCCCCCGAAATGAAGCAATCTGGTCCTCGCTTCTGCCGTTGAGCAATTCTCCGGCGATCCGAACCGTGCCCGAATCGACCCTTTCCAGCCCGGCCAGAACCATCAGCAAGGTGGACTTGCCGGATCCCGACGGGCCGACGATCCCGGTGGCTTCGCCGGCGGCCACATCGAGGCTGACACCCTTCAGTACACGGACGGAGGAAGCGCCCTCGCCGAGCGTCAGCGAGACATCCCTCAATGCGATGACGGCTTCTGTCACAATGAATGCGCCCTATATGGTGGAAGAAGGAGGCAAAAATGTCTCCTTTGCATGAATCGTGTCGGTCATATGGGGCTCGCCGCATGGCTTTCAAACACTCAGCTGCCGCAGCCCTCACTCTTCTCCTGGTGGTTTGCGGTGCCATTTCGCCGGCGCGCGCCGATACGTTCAAGATCGTCGGCTTCGGCGACAGCCTGATGGCGGGGTTCAGCCTTGGTCCCGATGAGGGCTTCACCGATAAATTGCAGGCGGCCTTGAAGGCAAAAGGCCTCGACGTCGCCGTCGGCAATGCCGGGGTTTCCGGCGACACCACAAGCGGCGGCCTCGCGCGGCTCGACTGGTCGGTGCCCGACGGCACCGGGCTCGTCATCCTCGAGCTCGGCGCCAACGACATGCTGCGCGGCGTCTCGCCCGAGATCGCCGAGAAAAATCTCGACGCTATGTTGGCCAAGTTGAAGCAACGGAACATCCCGGTGCTCCTGGCAGGCATGCTTGCAGCGCCCAATCTCGGCGCCGAGTACCAGAAGGCCTTCGACGCCATCTACCCGAAGCTTGCCGCGAAATACGCCGTTCCGCTCTATCCGTTTTTTCTTGACGGGGTCGCCGGCCACCCGGCCATGCAGCTGGAGGACGGTCTTCATCCCAACCCGAAGGGAATAGACGTCATGGTCAAAGGCATTCTACCGGTCGTGGAAAAGGCCATCGCCGCCAAGGGCGGCGCGTGATGAGACCAAAACGCCACGGTTTCCCCAGGGGAAAGCTTGTGGACAACAAACCGCTTGCCCCGCATGGCTATCGATGATTCGCTAGGGGCGAGAGTTTCGATTCGAGGACAGGAAGCTTCCCATGCCACGTCTTTTCACCGCCCTCGAAATTCCGCGTGATGCCGCGCTTTCACTCTCGCTGCTCCGGGGCGGCCTGCCCGGAGCCCGCTGGATCGACGTCGAAAACTATCATCTGACGCTGCGCTTCATCGGCGATGTGGAGGGCCATATCGCCGACGACATCGCCAATGCGCTCGATCGCGTCAACCGTCCCTCCTTCTCCCTGGCGCTCTCCGGCGTGGGCGCTTTCGGCGGCAAGAAGCCGCACGCCGTATGGGCCGGCGTGTCCGCCTCGCCGGACCTGGTGGCGCTGCAGGGCGAGATCGACCGCATCTGCCAGCGGCTCGGCCTGCCGGCCGATCCGCGCAAATTCTCGCCGCATGTGACGCTCGCGCGCCTGCGCAATTCGAGCCCGGCGGACGTCGCGCAATATCTGTCGGCGCGCGGCAACTTTTCCACGCTGCCCTTCCGGGTCGGCCGCTTCGTCTTGATGTCGTCGCGGGATTCGGTCGGCGGCGGCCCCTACATCGTCGAGGAAGCCTGGCCGCTGGTTGGCGCCGATCCGCTCGCTTCCAGCCGCTTCGCCAGCGCCTCCGACGCCTCGCGGATCATGCGATAGACCGAAACGAAGGCCTGCTGGTCTTCGTAGTAAGGGTCCGGCACATCGCGCGCATTTCCGCTGGCAAACTCCAGGAAGAGATGGATGCGGTCGCGCGCCGCCTGCGGCGCCAACGCCTTCAGATCGCGCACATTTGTCCGGTCCATGCCGAGAATCAGGTCGAAGCGCGAGAAATCGTCCAGCGCTATCCTGCGCGCCTTTTGCGCGGAAATGTCGATGCCGTGCCTTGTGGCAACCGCGATCGACCGCGGATCGGGCGCGGAGCCGACCTCCCAGCCGCTGGTCGCGGCCGAATCGAGAAGGATGTCCCGGCCTTCCCCGCGCTCGGTCCACACGGCGCGGAAGACGCCTTCGGCCAAGGGCGAGCGGCAGATGTTGCCGAGGCGACGAACAGAATGGATTTTATGGGCTTTGCGCTCATCGATCCGGCGCTATGGTTGGATTACCTCCGAATAGCACGGGAACCCGACATGACCAGGGAAAAACTCAACAAGGAAGCGATCACCGCAGCGCTGGCGGAACTCGAAGGCTGGTCGCTGGCCGCCGACGGCGCCTCCATCAAGCGCAGCTTCGGCTTCAAGAACTTCTCCGAGGCCTTCGCCTTCATGACCCGCGTGGCGCTGGCCGCCGAGAAGATGGACCACCACCCGGACTGGTCGAACGTCTACAAGACCGTCGACGTCACGCTGAACACGCATGACGCCGGCGGCGTCACGGCGCTCGACATCGAACTGGCGAAGCGGATGAACCGCTATTTCGGCTGACGACTGCCGATAAGTCCGATTCCGATTTGCCGGGCTGGCAACGGTGGAGACCTTGCAGGGGGGTGCCGCTTTCACCACATCTTCCGCGGTGGCCGCAACGCAAGCTGGCGCGTGGCCGAGGAGAGATTGATGGCGCAGGAATCCCGTTTCGATTTCTTTGGCTTCGGCGACAGGCTCGCCGGCGAAGGCGAGGTGCGCGAGAAGTTTTGGCGCACCGCCAAGAAGGCTGCCCGGCAGATACCGTTCATGGAGGAGGTGGTCGCCGCCTACTATTGCGCCATGGACAAGGACACGCCGCTGCGCACCAAGGGTACCCTGCTTGCCGCGCTCGGCTATTTCGTGCTGCCGGTGGATTTCATCCCCGACTTCGTGCTCGGTCTCGGGTTCACCGATGACCTTGCCGTGCTCACCGCGGCAATCACCGCCGTCAGCGCCCATATCACCCCGGCGCACCGGCAGGCCGCCAGGGACGCCCTCGCCGACAAAGGTTGATCCTGGCTGACTTTTCGCCACAACGAAACCGCGAAACCGCCCGCGCGAAAAGACAAACTCTTGCCGCTTTCGTGCCCTCCAAGTTCGCGCCGGGACATCGCGACCGCCGCGTGGAAGCGGCGGCGCGAATGGCGGCGGTTTCCTGGGGTGAGTTCCTTTTGTTGGGAAAAATTCACCGTTTGGTAACCCTGATTAAATCAAAATGAAGCGACGGCAGGACGCCATGCGGCCCGCCTCCGCACCATTTCGGAATACGGGAAGAACGATGCGCGGATTGATTGCTACAGTTTCCAGCCTGGTCCTGGCGGCCGCCTTCGCGGCGCCGGCGCTGGCGCAGCAGGCGACCAAGATCGGCCAGCACAACGCCTGGGGCACCTACAGCTATCAGTCGGCAGGCGGCAAGGTCTGTTATGTGCTCACGGTGCCGACCGACAAGCAGCCGCCGAAGCTCGACCATGGCGACATGTTCTTCTTCGTCAGCCAGCGGCCCGGGCAGCAGGTGTCCTATGAGCCGCAGTTCATCGCCGGCTACAACTTCCAGGAAGGCTCCAAGGCCACCGTCACCATCGACAAGAAGTCCTTCTCGATGTTCACCCGCGGCAAGTCGGCCTGGGTCGAGAACGCCGCTGAAGAGCCGGTGCTGATCGCCGCCATGAAGACGGGCACCGACATGAAGGTGCAGGCGAAGTCCGGCCGCGGCAACCCGACTTCCTACGTCTTTTCGCTGAAGGGCATCTCGGCCGCGCTGGCCTCGATCGCCAAGTGCAAATAGGCTGAGGCTCCCTTGGCGGCGGATGGCAATATGGAAGTCCGCCTCCCGCAAGTGCTGCCAGGGACAAGCGAATAAGGCGACAGCGCCAAGCTCGCCATTCAGCCTTGCTGCTCGACGGCCCTGCGCCGCCTGATCGCTTCGGCGATGAACACGCGCGACAGCGCGTGATAGAGCGGCTCGTTGGAGATCAGCCGCGCCGTGCCGTAGCCCAGCATCGCCGCGCACATCAGCGCGATGACGTTGTCGTGGTTGCCGGTCATTTCGAGGATGATGACGAAGGCCGTCATCGGCGCCTGCACGACGCCGGCGAAATAGCCGGCCATGCCGAGCAGCGCGGCGAGGCCTGTGCCTGCGCCGAACGCCAGGCCAAGCGTGCTGCCGAGGCCGGCGCCCACCGCCAGCGACGGCGCGAAGATGCCGCCCGGAATGCCCGACACCATCGACAGCACGCCGGCGGCGAATTTTTCCAGGAAGAAGAACGCCGGTAGCGGCGCGCCTTCGACGGCGCCGCGGGCCTGAGCGTAGCCGGTTCCGAAGGTAAGGCCGCCCGAGACGAGACCGATCGCGGCAACCGCCAGGCCGCAGATGCCTGCCACGAGCAGCGCGCGCCACAATGGCTGCAGGCCATTCCAGCGTCGGACGCGTCGCGTGATCTTCAGCGCCAACAGCGAAAACAGCGCGCCGAAGCCGCCGCCGATGACGCCGCAGGCAATCACCAGCGGCCAGTCGGTGGCGAAGGCCACCGTGTCCCTGGCGACGCCGAAATAGGTGTAGTTGCCGAGCAGGCCAAGCGAGGCGAGGCCGGCGAGGATCACCGCCGTCAGCACCAGCCCGTTGGTGCGCGACTCATAGGCGCGACCCATCTCCTCGATGGCGAAGACGATGCCGGCGAGCGGCGTGTTGAAGGCGGCGGCGACGCCGGCAGCCGAGCCGGCCAGGATCAGGCCGCGCGCCTGCGCCATGCCGCCCCAGCGCGCCGCCTGAAGCATGAGCGAGGCGCCGACCTGCACCGTCGGGCCCTCGCGGCCGATCGATCCGCCGCAGGCGAGACCGATGACGGTAAGCGCAACCTTGCCCGCTGCCAGGCGCAGCGAAAGAAGATGGCCGCGATCCTCGTCATCGCGCAGGTGACGGGCAGCGATCGCCTGCGGAATGCCGCTGCCTTGCGATCCCGGAAAGAAGGAATGGGCAAGCCAGGCGCAAATCACGAAGCCCGCGGGCGTCATGACCAGCGGCAAATAAAAGCGCCAGCTGCCGCTATCGCCGCCGGTGACGACGTGGAACAGCGCCTGCGCCCGGTCGGCCAGCATGGCGAACAGCACGCTGATCAACCCGATCGAGATGGCGCCGGCCCAGAACACAAGGCGCGGCTGCCAGACGCGGCGCGACGCCCACATAGCCTGCGAGCGCCGCAGCATCGGGTATCTACGCGATATGCCGGCCATGCCTGTCCTCTGGGTGATGACCCGCCCCTAGCACACTGAGAGGGAGGATCAAGCCTGCGAGGTCAGGTCAGGTCGAGGCGAGCGACGAAAATCGGAGATCGAGGAGCCAGGGCAGGACCGCGGTTTGGATATCCCGCCGGCCTGCGCCGGCGGGCAGCAGGGTTGGCGAGTCCGACCACTCTCACATCGCCATCTTTTCACATTCGGCCTGGGCCTTCTTGGTCGACGTATCGATCATGTAGGCTTTGCCTTTGGCGTCGGTGATTATCATCATGCAATGCTTGATCGGCTTCGCCATCTTCATCATTTCGGCGCTCATCTTGGCGTCAGGCATCATGGTGCCCATATGGCCGTCGGGCATGATCGCCGTCACTTGCCCACCCTTCATCATGGTCATCGTGCCCATCGTATCCTCGGCAAACGCCTGCGAGGCAAAAAGGCTTGCGAGACCGGCGACGGCAACAAGCTTGATCGAATGCATTCCGCGTACTCCCATTTCTGCAAGGGCATAGTCGCCCCTTTCAGGTTCGCGGGTGCGCTTCGCGCTGTTACGCCAACACGAATATGTGATCTCAGCCGGGGCGGGAATAGCGACACCGGCCGCCTGTGCCGCCGACATGACTCCGGTCGCAAGCTGTGCTATGCGCGCGTTTCATTTCAGGCACGATGCTGAAATCGGCCGCAAACCGCTTATGTTGGCGCAACCATGACCCTTTCATTCGATCTGACCGCCGAAGGCGCTCGCGACGCCTTGCGCGCCCGCGCCACGCCGGCCGAAAAGCCGTCGCTGATCGGTCTGACGCGTGCCGAGCTTGGCGCCGCTCTGGTTCACGCCGGCATCGTGCCGGAGCGCCAGGCGAAGATGCGCGCCCAGCAGCTCTGGCACTGGATGTATGTGCGCGGGGTCTCCGACTTCGCCCATATGTTCAACATCTCCAAGGATCTGCGCGCCGAGCTCGACAAGCATTTCACCGTCGCGCGGCCCGAGATCGTCGAGGAGCAGATCTCTTCCGACGGCACGCGCAAATGGCTGTTTCGCTTTCCGCCGCGCGGCGCCGGCCGTCCGGTCGAGATCGAGACCGTTTATATTCCGGAGGAAGGCCGCGGCACGCTCTGCATCTCCTCGCAGGTCGGCTGCACGCTGACCTGCTCTTTCTGCCACACCGGCACGCAGAAGCTGGTGCGCAACCTGACGACGGAAGAGATCCTGGCGCAGCTGCTTACCGCGCGCGACCGGCTCGGGGACTTCCCCGACCGCGACACGCCGGACGGCGCCATCGTGCCGGCCGAGGGCCGCAAGGTATCCAACATCGTCATGATGGGCATGGGCGAGCCGCTCTACAATTTCGAGGCGGTGAAGAAGGCGCTGCTGATCGCTTCCGACGGCGACGGACTTTCCCTGTCGAAAAGACGCATCACGCTGTCGACCTCGGGCGTGGTGCCGGAGATCGCCCGCACCGGCGAGGAGATCGGCGTCATGCTGGCGATCTCGCTGCATGCCACCAATGACGACCTGCGCGACCTGCTGGTGCCGATCAACAAGAAGTATCCGCTGAAGGAACTGATCGCTGCCTGCCGCGCCTATCCGGGTCTCTCCAACGCCCGCCGCATCACCTTCGAATATGTGATGCTGAAGGACGTCAACGATTCCCTCGAGGACGCCAAGGCGCTGGTCAAGCTGCTCAAGGGCATTCCGGCCAAGATCAACCTGATCCCTTTCAACCCCTGGCCCGGCACCAACTACCAGTGCTCGGACTGGGAGACGATCGAGAAGTTCGCCGACTACATCAACAGTGCCGGCTATGCCTCACCGATCCGCACGCCGCGTGGCCGCGACATCCTCGCCGCCTGCGGCCAGCTCAAGTCGGAATCGGAACGCATGCGCAAGGTGGACCGGCTGGCGCTTGAAGCGATGATGATCGCCGGGCACGGCGAGGCGTGAGGCGTATCATCGCCTATCTCGTCCGCTTCGCCGCCATCCTGATCGGCTATGTCATCGCCTCGCTGGCGGCGAGCGCCTTTCTCAACGTGCTGTTCCTCGGCTATTTCGGCTATGCGCCGGAGCCCGGAAATCCGACGATCGCGCCCGCGCTCTATTTTTCGGTGCCTTTCCTGGCACTGTTCGTCGCCTATTTCGGCTTCATGCCGGCGGCGATCATCATCCTGATCGCCGAAGTGCTCGGCCGCCGCGACTGGCTGTTCTATGCGCTGGGCGGCGCCGTGATCGCCGTCGTATTCCTCGGCTTCGCGCATAACATCGGCGACGGCGATTTCGATGTCGCCGACAACAATGTCAGGCTCGCGCTGATCGGCAGCGGCATGGTCGGCGGCATCTTCTACTGGCTCTCCGCCGGCCGATCTGCCGGCAGTTGGCGCCGCGAGCCGTTGCCGGAGCCCTGAACTCGGCGCGGGCTCTACTTCGCCTGTGTCGTCAGGATCTTGAGCGCGAAGGCCGAGAACACGCCGCCGAACAGATAGTCGACCACGCGCGTGACGCGCGGGCTCGCCTTCATCGCCGCCGCGAATTTCTCCGCCGCCAGCACCATCGGCGCCGTCACCGGAATCGACAGCACGATGAACGTGACACCGAGGAAGAACAGCTTGCCGGGCGCGTACGGGTCATGCGCGGAGACGAATTGCGGCAGGAACGTCATGAAGAACAGGATGATCTTCGGGTTGAGGAGATTGACCCCGAGCCCGGCCGCCCAGCTGCGGAACAGCGAGATTTGCGGTCCCGTCTTCTTCTCCGGCGAAAAGGCCGAGCCTTTGGCCACCGCCTGCCAGGCTAAAAACACCAGATAGCCGGCGCCGAAAATCTTCAGCGCAAAGAAGGCCATGGGAGAGGCCACGATCAGCGCCGAGACGCCGACCACCACCAGTGTGGTGTGGACCAACGTGCCGCATAGCGCGCCTGCCATCGAGGCGAAGCCGGTGGCGCGGCCCTGGCTCAGCGTACGCGACACGAACAGCGTCATGTCCGGTCCCGGCGTGATCGCCAGGATGAGCGTGGCGATGGCGAACTGGATGAGCGTCGAAGTGTCGGGAATGAAGGACATGGGTCGCCTCGGAGTGGATCGCGCAGTCTATAGCGCGGCGATTTTTGCGTCGCCAGCGTCTGCCCAGGCAAACATCTGGCCCAGCCTGTGCCATCGGCGGGCATCTGTTCGTCTCTTGCGCCGCCCGGAACGGCCGTGATACCTCGCCCGCGAAGCCATCTTCCCGCGGAACCGCCAAAATGTCCAAGACCAAAGACGTCAAGAAAGTCGTGCTCGCCTATTCCGGCGGCCTCGACACCTCCATCATCCTGAAATGGCTGCAGACCGAGCTCGGCGCCGAAGTCGTCACCTTCACCGCCGATCTCGGCCAAGGCGGCGAGCTGGAGCCGGCGCGCCGCAAGGCCGAGATGATGGGCATCAAGGACATCCGCATCGTCGACGTGCGCGAGGAATTCGTTTCGGACTTCGTCTTCCCGATGTTCCGCGCCAACGCCGTCTATGAAGGCACATATCTGCTCGGCACTTCGATCGCCCGGCCGCTGATCTCCAAGCATCTGGTCGAGATCGCCAAAGAAACAGGTGCCGACGCCATCGCGCATGGCGCCACCGGCAAGGGCAATGACCAGGTCCGCTTCGAACTTTCGGCTTACGCGCTGAACCCCGACATCAAAGTCATCGCGCCGTGGCGGGACTGGTCGTTCAAGTCGCGCACCGATCTCATCAACTTCGCCGAGCAGCACCAGATCCCGGTGCCGAAGGACAAGCGCGGCGATGCGCCGTTCTCGGTCGACGCCAACCTTTTGCATTCCTCCTCGGAAGGCAAGGTGCTCGAGGATCCGTGGAGCGAGCCGCCGGAATTCGTCCACCAGCGCACCGTCTCGCCGATGGACGCGCCGGACGTCGTCACCGAGATCGAGATCGAATTCCTGAAGGGCGATCCGATTGCGCTCAACGGCAAGAAGCTGTCGCCGGCGACCATGCTGGCCACGCTTAACGACCTCGGCCGCGACAACGGCATCGGCCGTCTCGACCTTGTCGAAAACCGTTTCGTCGGCATGAAGTCGCGCGGCGTCTACGAAACCCCCGGCGGCACCATCCTGATCGCCGCCCACCGGGCGATCGAATCGATCACGCTCGACCGCGGTGCCGCGCACCTCAAGGACGAGTTCATGCCGCGCTATGCCGAGCTGATCTACAACGGCTTCTGGTTCTCGCCCGAGCGCGTGATGCTGCAGGCAATGATCGACAAGAGCCAGGAAGACGTCGAAGGCACGGTGCGGCTGAAGCTCTACAAGGGCAATGTCATCGTCACCGGCCGCAAGTCGAAGAAGACGCTCTATTCCGACGCGTTGGTCACCTTCGAGGACGACCGCGGCGCTTACGACCAGAAGGACGCCGCCGGCTTCATCCGTCTCAATGCGCTGCGGTTGCGGACGCTGGCGGCAAGGAACCGCGAAGGCTGATATCCGAACGTCGAAAGTTGAGATCGGGAAAAACCCGGCGCAGACGCCGGGTTATTTCACGTATCTAATCTAAGAAAAGTTCAGACCACTTCAGAGAATTATCGTTTGACCTTTCCGCCGCTCCAATTAAGTTCCCAGCGGGATGCGGGGGGTTTTGACAGTGAAAAGTAGTATTTCTCTTCTGGTCGCGACGGCGTTGACCTTGATGACGTGCGGGTCCTCGCAAGCAGCCACGAAGCAGGCGTCTGCGGCTAATTTGGACGGGTGCATCTCCGCTGTCCATTTATGGAGCATCACGTTCAAGCACGAAATCGCCTCCTTCATGGGCGTCTCGCAGGAGCGCATGCCGGCCTTGTTCTGCCAGCGCATAGCCGAGGGGATACGCAGCGGCCGCATCAGCTACTCCGACATAAACAGGCTGCAACTCGACCAACCGACCGAAATCTGGTTGGTCATCAAGGGCAAGTCAAAGGCGGCTGCTGCGGCCACACCGGCGCCGCGGAACTCTAAATTCCGTACCTGCTCAAATGTTATCACCGGCTCCTTCGAGGTTGCCGCTTCCGAGAAATGCCCCTTAGGCGGCAGCTACTCGCAAGCTGCCGGAGTCCCGACGGTGATCGAGGGCAGGCCAAAGGCGGCTCCTTCAGCGCCGCGGAACCCCAAATTCCGTACCTGCAACGGCACTACCGGTACCTTCCAGATTCCCGTTTCCCGGAAATGTCCATTGAGCGGTTACGCGAATGATTGAGAGTTAGGTGATGAGATCGAACCTGGTCGTTCCGGGTGGTTGGGTTTTGATCCTTGCTCCGTAACAAAAAGCCCGGCGCAGGCCGAGCTTCTCGTTGGAATGGAGATATTGCATCAGTTGGCGTCGATCGCCTCGGCGATGCGGGCGATGGCCTGCTGGTAGACGCTTGCCGAATTCCAGCCGGCGATGGCGCCCATATTCGCCTCATATCCCGCGCCGGCCTGCCAGCCATGGGCTTTGAGGAAGTTGGCGGTGGAAGCCAGCGCGGTGTTCCTGTCGCGCAGATTTCCGTTGCCGACGCCATACTTCAGAACATTTCCGGGCAGGAACTGCGTATGGCCGATCTCGCCATGCATGGCGCCGACCGAGGAGGCGGTCAGCGCGCCGCGATCGACCAGCTTCAGGGCGGCGATGGCATGCGGGGTGAAATAGTCCGGGCGGCGGCAATCATAGGCCAGCGTCAGAATGGCGGAGACCGTGTTCTGGTTGCCCATCGACGCGCCGAAGCCGGTCTCCATGCCCCAGATCGCGAGCAGGACGCCCGGCGGCACACCGTAAGTCTGTTCGATTCTGTCGAACATCGCCGCATTCTGCTTCTTCAACGCACGGCCCTTGGAAATGATCGCGGCCCCGCCACGACGCTGCATGAACGCTTCCACCGAGCCGCTGAAAGCCTTGTGGATCGCGCGGTCGGCAGCGATCGTCCTTGTCGCGTAAGTCGCCCCGGCCAACGCGGACAGACCCCTCTGGCCCACGCCCTCGGCTTGTGCTTCCGCGGCAAATTGCTGTTTCCATGCGTCGAAGCCGGCGCCGTTCTTGCCGCAGCTGGCCGCGGCCTGCGCGCCTGTCGCCAGCCCGAAAGCCGCCACAACGGCGGCCATGAAAATCCTTCCCTTGGCAAAAAATGCCATATCGTTCTCCTGGTTGCCTGAATCACGTCCCGGCTGCAAATCTGCCAGTGAAGCGCCCGGTTGTCACCGCCCGCGCGGGCTGCGCGGCGCTTGAAGCTGGCGAATGCCGGGGAATTTGCCCACGATCAAGCATAAATTATGGCGCAAGGATTTATTGTGGCGTGTCTTGAGGGAAGACGTCGATATTGTGATCATTGGCGCAGGCTCGCCTATGCGGCTGCCCATCCCGGCCGTTCCGAAGCGCGCGCCACACTGATG
>NZ_RZSF01000211.1:0-11834 GCF_004023325.1 Mesorhizobium sp. M1A.F.Ca.ET.072.01.1.1
GACCCATCTCGTGGATCACCCGGTCACCGAACACCAGAATGTCGATGTCGATCAGGCGCGGCCCCCAACGTTCCTCGCGCACCCGCTTCAGGCGCCTCTCGACGTCCAGGCAGAGATCGAGCAGGCCGCGTGGCGAGCGCGCGGTTTCGATGCCGGCCGAGGCATTGAGAAAATCCGGCTGGTCGAGCTTGCCCCACGGCGGCGTCCGGTAGAGTGAGGAAACAGCGGTGACGCGCGTCTTGTCGTCGCCGTCCAGCATGCGCAGCGCCGCGGCCATGGATTTCGCCGGATCGCCGAGATTCCCGCCGAGGCTAAGGTAGACGGCGCTATTGAGGCCAGACAACTGTCACCTCGACATGATCGAGCACGCCCGGAACCGGGGCGTTCGGCTTGCGCACCGTAATTTCCGCTTTCCTGATCTGCGGAAAGCGTGCCGCCAGCGCTTTCGCCACTTCCAGCGCCAGCGCCTCGATCAGGAAACGCCGGTGCCCGGTGACGATCTTCTCGATCACCGCGAAGGCGATGCCGTAATTGACGGTATCCTCGATCGAATCGTCCTCCAGCGGCCGGCTGGGCTCGACCGTGAGTTCGGCGTCGACATAAAAACGCTGACCGAGCGTCTCCTCCTCGTCCAGCACGCCGTGCCGGGCAAAGAAGGCGCAGTTCTTCATGCGGATGACATACATCGTCAGCGTCCGGGAGGAAGTTTTTCTCGCGCCAGCATAGCATCGGCCATCGCCAGCGCATCCACGTTGATTGCGACATCGTGGACGCGAAAAAGATCGGCTCCCTTGAGCCGCAGAATGACGCTCGTGGCCGCGGTGCCGACAGCGCGCTCTGCGGGCTCGCGCCCGGTGACGCCGCCGATAAAACGCTTTCGCGACGTTCCCGCCATCAGCGGAAAGCCGAGCGCCTGAAGCTCGGAGAACCGCGCCATCAGATCGAGATTTTCCTCCGTCGTTTCCTTGGCAAAGCCGAAACCGGCGTCGAGCACGATCTGGTCCTCGGCAACATTGCTGGCGCGCGCGATCTCCAGCGATTTGCTGAGGAACAGAAGCTGGTCCTCGATCACGTCCGGCAGCTTCTGGCGTTCACGGCCGGTATGCATGATGATGAGGCCGGCGCCGGTCTCGGCCGCGACTCTCGCGATGCCGGGCTCGCGCTGCAGTCCCCAGACATCGTTGACGATATGCGCCCCCGCAGCGACGGCCCGCCGCGCGGTGGCCTCGCGATAGGTGTCGACCGAAATCAGCGCCTCGCCCGATGCCGCGAGCGCCTCGATGACCGGCAGCACCCGCGCCTGCTCTTCTTCGGCGCTGATCGGGGCAAAACCGGGCCGCGTCGATTCCCCGCCGATGTCGATGATGGCCGCGCCTTCTTCCGCCATGCGGCGCGCCTGGGCTATCGCCTTCTCCGGCGCGATGAACAATCCCCCGTCGGAAAAACTATCCGGCGTGACGTTGAGGATGCCGACCACGACCGACTTGGGGCCGAGGTCGAGATGGCGTCCATGCGCGAGCTGCCACCGCCTTGTCGTCATTGTCCATCAACCATGCGTGATCCGCGCGAAATCAATTTCGTTGCGCCGGCAACGGCCGTAAAGCAAGGTGCGTGAAGAGGCAACATGATGAACCGTTCCCTGCTCTGCGCCCTGATGCTCACGCTCGCCGCAACGCCGGCCGCCACGGCGAATCTGGTGAAGACCTACAGCTATTTCAGCGTCGGCGGCCGCACGCTGGACGACATCGAAAAACAGCTGACGAAAAACGGACCGGAAGTGAAGAGCACCGGCTCCCGGCATCCGGGCGCAACGCAGATGGCTTTCACCACCCGCGTCAGCTACGCGCAGGCCGCGAATTCCTGCCGGATCGCGAACGCGCAGGTGACCGTGAAGGTCAAGGTGATCCTCCCGGAATGGCGGCGCCCGCGCAAGGCGGATCCGCAGGTCAGGCTGTTCTGGGATACGCTGTCGGCCGACATCAAGCGCCACGAAGAGCGCCATGTCGAGATCGCCAAGAATCACGCGCGCGAACTCGAGGACGCGCTGAAGGCGACTTATCCGCAAAGGACCTGCGAAGCCGCGAAGGCCCAGGCCGCCCAGATCTCGGCCGCCATCCTCGCCAAGCACGATCGCGCCCAGGTGCAGTTCGACCGCGTCGAAAGCGTCAATTTCGAGAGCCGAATCATCCGGCTCCTGCGCTACCGGATGCAGCGCACCCAAAGCGGGCGGTTGCCGCCGGCTTGACCATTGGACCGGTGGTGCCGGCGAAAGCCAACACCGCCGAAACAATGGTGCCAGATTCCAAAAAACTTTCGAGCATCGGTCGAAAACGGCCTATATCGACCGACATATATCGGGTTTGCCGTCCGGCGGACTTTGGAAACCGAGATACGAATGACGGGCGCAGGACGCCCCGCACCGGCTGCTTCTTGCCGACGGCGCACCGACCTTGAAAGAGTGACGCATGGACCAGACCGTCGACAATCGCACGACGATGAGGACAATGGCCCCGCCGTCGATCAGCGAGAGCGAGAAGAACGCCATCATCGGCGGCGTGCTCTTGTCGATGCTTCTGGCGGCGCTTGACCAGACCATTGTGTCGCCTGCCTTGCCGACCATCGCGCGCGCGCTCGGCCACGCCGAATACCTGCCCTGGATCGTGACCGGCTATCTGCTGACGGCCACTGCGATGGCGCCGCTCTACGGCAAGATTTCCGACGTCTACGGCCGCCGGCCGGTCATCTACGCCGCCATCCTGATCTTTCTTTTGGGATCGCTGGTCAGCGCCCTGGCCCCCAACATGCTGGTGCTGGTCATCGGCCGGGCGATCCAGGGGGCCGGCGGCGGCGGCCTTTTCGCGCTGACGCAAACCGTCATCGGCGATCTGGTGCCGCCACGCGAGCGGGCCCGCTACGCCGCATGGATCTCCGGCACCTGGGCGGTCGCCAGCGTCGCCGGCCCGCTGCTTGGCGGTGTCTTCGCAGAGCATCTCCACTGGTCGTTGATCTTCTGGATCAACCTGCCGATCGGCTTCCTGGCGATGGCCATCATCAACAATCCGCTGAAGAAGTTGCCGATCGCGGCCAAACATCACCGCATCGACGGGCTGGGCGCAGTGCTCTTGGTGATCGCCACGGCGCTGCTGCTTCTGGCGCTCAACTGGGGTGGCAGCACCTATCCGTGGTTCTCGCCGGAAATCCTTGAGCTGGTGGCCTGCTCGGCCGCGTTCTGGGCATTGTTCGCGCTGCGGCTGCTGAGGGCCAGTGAGCCTTTGATCTCGCTCGAAGTGCTGGGTAACCGGATCGTGCTCGCCGGCACGTTGTCGATGTTCCTGCTGCAGGCGGCAAATATCGGGGCGTCGGTTTACCTGCCGGTCTATCTGCAATCGGTCGTCGGGCTCTCGGTCAGCGAATCCGGCATCGCCATGCTGGGTCTGCTGCTCGGCACCGTTGCCGGTGCCACCTTCAGCGGCCGCATGATCCCGCGCTTCGTCCACTACAAGCGCATTGCCATGGTCGGCGTCAGTTTGGCGATCGTGTGCATCGGGGTGCTGAGTGCCATTGCGACACACGCCTCGCTGCTCGAAGTCGAAATCCTGACGACCCTCATTGGCCTCGGCAGTGGCACGACCTTCCCGGTCAGCACCGTCTCGGTCCAGAACGCGGTCGATCGCGCCCATCTCGGTGTCGCGACCGGCGTCCTGACCTTCCTGCGCACACTGGGCGGCGCGCTTGGCGTCGCCCTGCTCGGCGCCGTCGCGCTCGGCTACGGCCTGCCGCTCGCCGCCGAGGGCTCGCAGACGCATATCGAGCTGACATCGGCAATGCCGTTCGTGATGATCTTCCTCACCGCCGGCATCACTCTTGTTCTGGCATTGATCGCGCTGGCGCTGATGCCGGAAAAGCCGCTGCGCGGCAAGGACGAGCACGCAGCGCCCGTGCTCGCCGAATGATCACGTCAATCGTGGACGCCGAGCTTCTTTTGCAGGCTGGTCGACGAGGTCGTGTACTGGAAGATGATGCGCTCGCCCGGGCTGACGATGCGTTTTGCGGCCTGCGCCATCAGGGCAACCTCATGGAACCCTGACAGAATCAGCTTCAGCTTGCCCGGATACCAGTTGATGTCGCCGATGGCGAAGATGCCGGGAACCGACGTCTGGAATTTCTCGGTGTCGACCGGGATGAGGTTCTCATGCAGGTTCAGCCCCCATTCGGCGATCGGCCCGAGTTTCATGGTGAGGCCGAAGAACGGCAGCATGCGGGTGCATGGCACCTCGATATCGCCATCGGGGCCACCCTTGATGGTGGCGGACGAGAGCTGGCCGTCGGCGCCCGCGAGCCCGCTCACCTGACCGACCAGGAATTCCAGCTCTTTCATCTCCTGCATGGCATACATCTTGTTGACGCTGTCGGGCGCAGCCCGGAATTCCGGGCGCCGGTGGACAAGCGTCACGCTTTTGGCGATTGGCTGCAGGTTGAGCGTCCAGTCGAGCGCCGAATCGCCGCCGCCGACGATGACGAGATCGTGGCCGCGGAAATCTTCCATGCGCCGGACCGAGTAGAACACGCTCTTGCCTTCGTAGCTCTCGATGCCCGGGATGGGCGGTCGCTTGGGCTGGAACGAGCCGCCGCCGGCGGCGATCACCACCACCTTGGCTTCGAACACCTCAGCCTCGTCCGTGGTGACGCGGAAGCTGCCGTCCTCGAGCTTTTCGAGGCTTGAGACCATCCGGTTGAAAGTGAAGTCCGGCTTGAAGGGATGGATCTGTTCGAGCAGCTTGTCGACCAGACCCTGGGCAGTGATCATCGGCCAGCCGGGAATGTCGTAGATCGGCTTTTCCGGATAGAGCTCGGCGCATTGCCCGCCGGGACGGTCGAGGATGTCGATGAGATGGCACTTCATGTCGAAGAGCCCGAGCTCGAACACGGCGAATAGGCCGACCGGCCCTGCCCCGACAATGAGTACGTCCGTCTTGATCGTGTCCGTCATCAGCTCCGCCCCATTTTGGGAATGCTGGCGACAGTGCATGAGCATTGGCTCGCTGCCAAGCAGCCACGGCAAAATTGGAAATGGAGACTTGGTTCAGCCCTGCCGTTCGGGAACGCGCACGACCAGACCGTCGAGCGCGTCGCGCACCTTGATCTGGCAGGACAGGCGCGAGTTGGGCCGGACGTCGTAGGCGAAATCCAGCATGTCCTCCTCCATCGCTTCCGGCTCGCCGACCTCGCCCGTCCAGGCCTCGTCGACATAGACATGACAGGTCGCGCAGGCGCAGGCGCCGCCGCATTCGGCCTCGATGCCGGGCACCGCGTTGCGGATCGCGTTTTCCATGACGGTCGAGCCGTTCTCGGCCTCCACGTCGAATTGAGTACCGTCATTGGCGATGTAAGTCAGCTTGGCCATTTGTCACCTGAGGAGTCGCAGCCGAGATAATCACTCCGCCGGACAAGTCAACTGCGGCGCGAAAGCGCCACCGCATGACGTTTTTTCTGGATGTGCTCCCTGGAGGACTACCGGCTGATGGCGGCGATGAAGTCCCGCACTTCATCGATCAGCACGCCCAGCTTCCTCAGGATGCGACCATCCTCAGGCTGCTTTTCAATGGCTGCAGCGCATTCGGCGACGGCAAAGGCGCCGATGCCGCGGGCCGAGCCTTTCAGGCCGTGTGCAAGGAGCACCCGTTCCTTGGCATCGGCATCGACGATCTTGTCGCGCACCGAAAGCGCCTGCTGCACGAACAGCGCCAGCACCTCCTGTTCGAGCGCGCGATCATCCATCGTCTGCCGCGCAAGGTGGGCCATATCCACAGGTCGCGAACCTGCCGTTCCCGACACGTCGCCGCCGGGCATGGAAAACGCAATACCAATCTCGCCACGCATACGCACTGCTACTCCAAGAAGGGGCCCGGCCGGCGGCCCAAAAATAGGCGGATTCCCGTCGCCAACGGGTTAACGATTGCCGGGGAAAAATGTTGTCACGGAGGCAGCCAAATCACGCTCCCGTTAACCTTATATTTAAAGTTTTACGTATCGCCGGGAATGCATGTTTTCTTTACCCGTGTGTGTCATTACGATACGAACGTCCATTTTCAGCCTCCTGTCTGGGACCAGACAAGCCAGAATCAGGCCAAAATCATAAGTCCCGCGGCAGCTAGTACAGGGTAGCGAAGGCATGGCTAAGAAACCGACGACGACCAAATCTCTCGAGAGCGACGTGGCCGCGGAACTGGAAAAGGCGCTTGACCTTGACCTGAACGGCAACGAAGGCGGGCTCGACATGGCGGCGTCGATGGAAGATCTTGAGGCCCAGATTTCGGCGGCCGCGGATGAACTGGCGCGCGAAGGCCGCAGCCATAGAATCGAGCCGGCAAATGAGCCTCAGGCCGCGAAGGCGGCGCCCCAGCCGAAGCCGGCGGAACTGCGCCCGCTCGAATCGCGCGCCTCGCAACCGAACGGTTTTACGCCGGCTCCCGCCGGTTTCACGCCGGCCAATGACGATCGCCAAAAGGATTACCGGACGCTTCTGCATGGCCTCAACCGGCGCGCTTCGAGCACCGTCTACTGGGTGATCGCGTTCATTTCACTCGCCTGGATCGCAGGCGCCGGCGGCCTCGCCAACCTGCTGTTTGGGCCGAGCATCTGGCAGATCCGCACTCTCGACCAGTTCTTCGCCCGCCCCGAGCTGATCGGCCTGGCGGTCGCGGCGATCATCCCGGTCATCCTGTTCTGGGCCTTCGCCGCCATGATCCGGCGCGCGCAGGAAATGCGCATCGCCGCGCAATCCATGACCGAAGTGGCCTTCCGCCTCGCCGAGCCGGAAAACCTTGCCCAAGACCGCGTCATGATGATCGGTCAGGCCGTTCGCCGCGAGGTCGCCGCCATGGGCGAAGGCATCGAGCGCACTTTGGCCCGCGCCGTCGAGCTCGAAACCCTCGTCCACAGCGAAGTCAACCAGATCGAGCGCTCCTACTCCGAGAACGAAGCGCGTATCCGCTCGCTGGTCGACGGGCTGGGCAGCGAGCGCGAAGCTGTCGTTAGCCATGCCGAGCGGGTGCGCGCTTCGATCCACGGCGCGCACGAGACGCTGCGCGACGAGATCGGTGCCGCCAGCGATATCATCCGCGATTCGATCCTCAATGCCTCGACCAAGCTGTCGATGACGATCAACAATTCGGGTGACACGCTGATCGATCGCATCAACGAGAGCTCGCTGTCGATCTTCGACTCGGTGGAAACCCGGCTCGACACGATCACCGACCGCCTGTCGACCTCGGGCGAGGCCTTCGCCAGCCTGCTCGACACCCGCATCGCCAAGCTGACCGACACCACGGACGGCCTTACCCGTTCGCTGACCGATCTTCTTGACGATCGCACCAACGGCATGGTTTCGCTGCTCGGCGGCGCCGCCCGCACGCTGAACTCCGAATTCGAAGCAAGCCTCAGCGGCATCGAGCGGACGCTGGCCGAGCGCGGCCAGGCGCTGATCAGCGAGTTCCAGACCCGCGCCGAAGCACTCGACACCGGCACCCAGAAGCTCAATGCCGCGCTCGAAGCGCGTGCCCGCCAGATCAACGAAACTCTGGTTGAACGTGCGCGCGAGATCGCCAACACCTTCGCCGAGAGCAAGGACCAGCTGTCGTCGATGATCGATCAGGGCAAGACCCAGATCGGTGCCGACATGGCCGACATCATCTCGTCGACCTCTTCCATGCTCGAAGCCCGCGCCACGGATTTCGCCGGACGCATGGAGGCGGCCCGCCATGTCGTGTCGCGCGCCTTCGACTCCGACATCCAGCGCCTCGCCGATGCTCGCGCCGGCATTGACGAAGCCATCGAAGACCACAGCCGGAAGCTCTCCGACAGCAGCAACCGTATGGCCGCCGCCATGCAGGAGGACCTCGCGAAATTCGCCGAGAGTCGCGCCGGCATCGATGAGGTCGTGGCCAGTCAGGTCCAAAAACTGGCCGAGGGCCGCAGCCTTATCTCTCGCGCGCTGGAAGAGGACCTGCGCAAGGTCAACGAGTCCCACGCGGCCATCGACGCCTCGCTCGGCGCCCATCTCGAGCAACTTCAAGAGAGTCGCAACCGCCTCTCCCAGGCGCTGAACGAAGACTCCGGCAAACTCGTGCAAGCCCGCACCATAATTGACGAAATGGTCGCTGGACATGTCGGCAAGCTGGCCGAGGGCCGCAACATTCTGGCGCGCGCGCTGGAAGCCGATCTCGGCAAACTGGCGGACAGCCGCGCCTCGATCGACGGCCTGGTCGCCGGCCAGGTCGAGAAGATCGCCGAGGGCCGCGCCGTGCTCGCCAAGGCGCTGGAGACCGACATCGCCGGGATAAGGGACCTGATCGAGACCCATTCGGCCAAGCTCGCGGAGGACAGGGGTGAACTCAGCCGCGCGCTGGAGGGCGACCTGAGCGGAATCCGAAGCCTGATCGACAGCCACGCCGGCAGGCTTGTCGAGGACCGCAGCCTGCTGTCCCAGACGCTCGAATCCGATCTCGCCAAGTTGGCCGAGAGCCGCGCCTCGATCGACGGCCTGGTCGCCGGCCAGGTCGAGAAGCTCGCCGAAGGCCGCGATATCTTGAAGCGTGCCCTGGAAGCCGACATCAACACCATCAGGGGTGCCATTGCGGGACACTCCGAGAAGGTGCAGGAGGAACGCGCTCAGCTGTCGCAGGCCCTGGAGGCCGACCTGCAGACCGTCGGCGGCGCAATCTCCGATCACCAGAACAGGCTCGTCCAGGACCGCGCCGTGCTGTCGAAGTCGCTCGAGGACGATCTGGCCAAGCTGGCCGAGAGCCGTTCCAGCATCGATGGCTTGGTGGCCGGCCAGGTCGAGAAGCTTGCCGAGGGCCGCGATATCCTCAAACGCGCTCTGGAAGCGGACCTCAACACCATCCAGGGCGCCATCGTCGATCATTCGCAGAAGATCGCCGACCATCGCGCCGAGCTGTCGCGCGTCCTGGATGCCGACATGGCCAATGCCAGCGGCCTCATGCAGACCCACGCCGACAGGCTGGTCCAGGACCGCTCGACCCTGTCCAAGGCATTGGAGGACGATCTCGCCAAGCTGGCCGAAAGCCGGTCCTCGATCGATGGTCTGGTCGCTGGCCAGGTGGAGAAGCTGGCCGAAGGCCGCGATATCCTCAAGCGTGCGCTCGAAGCGGACCTCGCCAAGCTCGCCGAAAGCCGCGCCTCGATCGACGGCCTCGTCGCCGCGCAGGTGGACAAGCTCGCGGAAGGCCGCGATGTCCTCACGCGCGCCCTCGAGGCCGACCTGGCCAAGCTCGCCGAGAGCCGCGCCGGCATCGACGGGCTGGTCTCCGGCCAGGTGGAAAAGCTCGCCGAGGGTCGCGACATCCTCAAGCGGGCGCTTGAATCCGATCTGCAGAAGCTGGCGGAAAGCCGCTCGGAGATCGACGGCGTCATCGCCGGTCACATCGGCAAGCTGTCCGAAGGCCGCGACATGCTGGCCCGCGCGCTGGAAGATGACCTCGTCAAGCTCGCCGAAGCGCGCAAGGACGTCGACCGTTCGGTGTCCGGCCATATCGACCAGATCGCGGCCAAGAGCAGCGACATCTCGGCGGCGATCGCTGCCGATGTCGAGAAGATCGAGCAGGCCTTCAGCCGCCAGACCGGCATCATCGAAGAGCGCGCCGGCACCATGGAGCGTGCGCTTTCGGCCGGCGTCGACAATGTCCGCGGCGTCCTCGAAAAGACCGCCGTCTTCGTTGCCGGCGCGCTGCGCGACAAGGTGATGGAAATCACCAGCACGCTGCACGAGCAGGCGGGCGCCGCCTTCAGCGACGCCGATCGCAAGATCGCCGAACGCGCCGAACAGACTTCGGCTGCGCTGCTCGCCCGGGCCGAAGAGATTGCCAACGCCTTCGAGCAGGCCGACCGCCGCCTGCACGAGCGCGCTCAGGACACCTCGAGCATGCTGATGGCCCGCGCCGATGATGCGTCCAACGCGCTCATGGCCCGTGCCGAGGAAACCGCCGACAAGCTCGCCGCCCGCGCTGGCGAGATCGCCGGCACCTTCGACGCCGCCGACCAGAAACTGGTCGCCCGCGCGGTCGAAACGGCGCAGTCGCTCGCAGCCCGCGCCGGCGACATCCTGCGCAACTTCGAGGGCGCGGACGAGCGCCTCAGCATGCGCATCACCGAATCGGCCGAAGCGCTGGCCGCCCGCGCTTCGGATCTCGGCCGCATCTTCGACGCCGCCGACCAGCATCTGATCTCGCGCATTGCCGAAGGTTCGGAGGCGCTGTCGTCGCGGGCGTCTGAAATTGCCCGCATCTTCGACGACGCCGACAACCGTTTGGTGTCGCGCATCGCCAGCAGCACCTCGACCATCGGCGAACATGCCGACACCATTGTCGGCGCATTCGCCGCCACCGAGCAGCGCGTCGCCGACCGTGCCCGCCAGACCGGCCAGGAACTCGCCGTCCACGCCCGCGAGATCGAGCAGGCGCTCGCCGGTGCCGACGAACGCCTGGCCTCGAGCGCCGCTGCGGCCGCGGCCCGTGTCGAGGAGCAGGTTGCGAGCGTCGAGAACCGGCTCGCCTATGGCGCCGAAACGATGGGCCAGAAGCTCAACGAGCAGGTCTCCAGCGCCGAGGCGCAGCTCATCTCGCGCGCCAACGTCATTGCCGAAACCTTCACCGCGGTCGGCCAGCATATCGGCCAGAGCACCAACGAGGCGGCAAAGACCATCGGCGCCAACACCCGCGAGCTCAACACCATGCTTGCGGCGCGCTCCGCCGAAATGTCGAAGATTCTCGACGAGACGGCGCGTCCCCTGGTCGAGCGCTTCGCCCAGGGCGGCTCCGAGCTGCAAAAGAGCATGGAAGAGGTCACCGAACGGGCGACCGAGAAGCTGCGCAGCGAAAACGCGGCCCTCGTCAATGCGCTCGCCAACCGTACCGCGGAGACGCTCTCGGCGGTCGAGGGCGCCCGCTCGACGCTGGCCGACAGCGTTGCCGACCTTATCGGCCGCATGACCACCTCCAGCGCGCAGCTCAGCCAGCTCATCGACCAGGCGGCCGTCAATCTCGGCCAGGTCGAGGAGCGCCTGAGCGGCAGCACGCAGAGCTTCGCGGCGACCACCGAGAAGGCGGCCCAGACCTTTGCCAGCTCGGCGCGCCTCGTTGATTCCAACACGACGCGGCTCACCGATCTGTCGTCGGCGACGTTGCGCGAGGTCGCCTCGATCGCGACCAAGTTCGACGAGCACAGCCGCCTGCTGTCCAGCGCCTCGGACCTGCTGAGCTCCGCGCAGAGCAATCTCGAGCACACGCTGGAGCGGCAGTCGTCGCTGGAAGACCTCGCCGTCGGCCTGGTCAAGAAGTCGGAAGACCTCGAGAAAGTCATGCGCTCCTTCGAGACTCTTGTGGGCCAGACGATGCAGAATGCCGAGGGCCGGACGATGGAATCGGCGGAGAAGATTCGCACCGCCATCGCCGAGGTCGTCGATTCGGCGACGCGCCGCTTCGCCGACGCGACCGAGGAGATGCGGCGCACTGCGGGCTCCATCAAGAGCGAGCTGGACCTCACCCGCGCCGAGCTCAAGAAAGGCGTCATCGAGATGCCGGAGGAGGCGAAGGAATCGACCTCGGCCATCCGCCGCGCCGTCGCCGAGCAGATTAACGCGCTCAAGGAACTGTCGGATATCGTTGCGAAATCCGGCCGCAGCGGCAGCAGCGAGACCGGCGAGCCGCGCGCCCTGCGCCCCGCGCCGCAGTCGCCCGCTCGCCCCGCCGAGCAGCCGCTGCGCCGCCCGCCGGCGCCGCAGCAGCCTCAGCCGGAGCGCCCGGCGCCGCAGGCAC
>NZ_RZSF01000212.1:0-11813 GCF_004023325.1 Mesorhizobium sp. M1A.F.Ca.ET.072.01.1.1
GCTTCATCATGGGATATGCTGGTCTCGACGCGGAGGCGTTGCGACGCGGCGTTGCGGTGCTGGCGGATATCGTCGCCAAGCACCGCTGACGAACGCCGGATCAAAAGATCTCGCTGCTCTCCTGCGGCACCGGCCCCAGCAGGACAGAGTCGTCCGGCACGCCGTTGTCGATCGGAATGGCCCGGCGCTCGGGCATGTCGGCCATCGGCTGGCCGACATCTGCTGTGACCACGACCGGCGTCTTGTTGGGCACGCGGTCATAGAGGTCGATGATATCCTGATTGATCAGGCGCACGCAGCCCGACGAGACCGACTTGCCGATCGACCACCATTCCGGCGACCCGTGCAGACGATAGAGCGTGTCCTGGTTGCCTTTGAAGAGGTAGAGCGCACGCGCCCCGAGCGGGTTCTTGAGCCCGCCGGGCATACCGCCGTTCTTGGCGCTGTATTCCGTCAGTTCCGGCTGGCGCGCGACCATCTCGTCCGGCGGCGTCCATTTCGGCCACTTCTGCTTCCATTGCACGACCGCATCGCCCGACCATTCGAAGCCGGCGCGGCCGAGACCGACGCCGTAGCGGATCGCCTGGCCACCCTCACGCACCAGATAGAGGAAGTGGTTGGTGGTATCGACGACGATGGTGCCCGGGCGCTGTCCGGTCGGATCGGGAACGATCTGGCGCAAATATCTGTGATCGATCTTGTTTACCGGGATGGCCGGCAGGTCGAAGCCGTTGTCGGACATCGGCCCATACATGGTGGCGTAGTCGCCGAGCGGCGCCTCGACAGAGGCCGGCGGTGGCGGCTGCACGGCTGCCGGGCGAGGACCGGTGGTCGAGCAGGCGGAAACCGCCGAAGCAGCTCCAAGGGCCGTGAGATTGAGGAAGCCACGGCGGCTGATGCGGAAGGAAGCGTCTGACATGGTTGCCTTTTCTAGGTCTTAATCGCAAGAATGCATGAATCCGCGGGCCGGCCGCCGGCAGCTGTTAACAGTCGGCGGTGATAGGCGGTTCCAATTCTGGCCTCAGGGTGGACAAACAAAGGCGAAGCTGTGACTGCGACACATCTGTTGCACTGCAGCAACAGCACCCTCAAACCCCTGCCAGAAGGCCTTCGAGCGAGGGCAGGATGAGCCCCGGCGGAAAGTCCCGGTATTCGTCGGGCTGATTGGCGCGATTGATCCAGACGGTGCGGAAGCCGAACCTGGCGGCGCCCGCGACGTCCCAGCGGTTGGAGGACTGGAACGACACCGCCCCCGGATAGAGCCGCCAGCCGGTGACCACCATGTCGTAGACCGAAGGATCGGTCTTGAAGCGCTTGATCTCGTCAACCGAGAAGACGTCGTCCAGGATCTGGTCGAGGGCGGCCGATTTCACCGCCGCCCGCAGCATTTCCGGCGAGCCGTTGGACAGGATCGCGAGCTTCGCTCCCGCGGCTTTCAGCGCCTTCAATACCGCCGGCACTTCCGGATAGCAGTCGAGCCGCCAATAGGCTTCCAGCAGCCTTGCCCTGAGCGCCGGATCGGCCGACGGCACCTTGCGCAGCGCGAAGTCCAGCGCCTGCTCGGTCAGTTGCCAGAAATCGGCATAGGCGCCCATCAGCGTCCGCACCCAGGAGTATTCGAGCTGCTTGGCGCGCCAGATTTCGGAGAGAAGCTGGCCGTCCGGCCCGATCTCGCCGGCATGGCGGCGTACCGCGGCGTGCACGTCGAACAACGTGCCATAGGCGTCGAAGACATAGGCTGCATGATGCATAGGAGGAGTTTTGCGGCGCCCGGCCCTGCCGCGCAAGCGCTGATTGCGGTTAATGCATGTCGCCCAAAAGTGGGCAGCGGTTTTCGGAAAGGATCGCATAACACAAAAACCCAACACACAGGGCCCATCCCTTTCCGTCCGCCGTGCTTTAAGTGCCTCTGGCCTCAAGGATTTTTTCCGATGTCGGTTGACGCCGGCCGTCAAAGCGTCGTCCTATGGACGCCGGAACTCATCCATACGGACGGCAAACGATGACACTAGCGGCGGCGGCGCAGTCCGCGACATGGACCTATGTGGACGGCGACTGGTACGAGGGCAATGTTGCCATTCTGGGACCGCGCAGCCACGCCATGTGGCTGGGCACCAGCGTCTTCGACGGCGCCCGCTGGTTCGAAGGCGTGGCGCCCGATCTCGATCGTCACGCCGCCCGCGTCAACGCCTCGGCGATCGCGCTCGGCCTGAAGCCTTCCATGACGACGGAGCAGATCGTCGGGCTGACCTGGGACGGCCTGAAGAAATTCGACGGCAAGACCGCCGTCTATATCAGGCCGATGTACTGGGCCGAGCATGGCGGCTATATGGGCGTGCCGGCCGACCCGTCCTCGACCCGCTTCTGTCTCTGCCTTTACGAGTCACCGATGATTCCGCCTTCGGGCTTTTCGATCGGCGTCTCGCCGTTCCGGCGGCCGACCATCGAGACCATGCCGACCAACGCCAAGGCCGGCTGCCTCTATCCCAACAATGGCCGCGCCATCCTCGAGGCCAAGATGCGCGGCTTCGACAACGCGCTGGTGCTCGATATGCTGGGCAATGTCGCCGAGACCGGCACCTCCAACATCTTCCTGGTCAAGGACGGCCATGTGATGACGCCCGCCGCGAACGGCACCTTCCTCTCCGGCATCACCCGCTCGCGCACGATCAACCTGCTCGGCGACTATGGTTTCAGGACCACCGAGAAGACGCTGTCGATCCGCGATTTCCTCGAGGCGGACGAGATCTTCTCGACCGGCAACCATTCCAAGGTGGTGCCAATCACGCGCATCGAGGACCGCAGCCTTCAGCCAGGACCGGTCGCCAAGAAGGCGCGCGAGCTCTATTGGGATTGGGCGCATTCGACTTCCGCCGCCTGAGCGAACAAAAAAGGCGTTCGGCGCTTCGTTCCGGAGTTGTCCCAACCCATTCCAGACCTATCTTAGTTCGGTAGTTTCACCGGACTTTTCCTGAGGGAGTACCATCCATGGCTTTTGAGTTGCCCGCTTTGCCCTACGACTACGAGGCCTTGCAGCCTTACATGTCGAAGGAGACGCTGGAGTATCACCACGACAAGCACCACAAAGCCTATGTCGACAACGGCAACAAGCTGGCCGCCGAGGCTGGAATGGGCGACCTGTCGGTCGAAGAGGTCGTGAAACAGTCCTTCGGCAAGAATGCCGGGCTCTTCAACAATGCCGCCCAGCACTACAACCATATCCATTTCTGGAAATGGATGAAGAAGGGCGGCGGCGGCAACAAGCTGCCGGGCGCGCTGCAGAAGGCCGTCGATGCCGATCTCGGCGGCTACGACAAGTTCAAGGCGGACTTCGTCGCCGCCGGCACCACCCAGTTCGGCTCCGGCTGGGCCTGGCTTTCGGTCAAGGACGGCAAGCTCACGATCTCGAAGACCCCCAATGGCGAGAACCCGCTGGTCCATGGCGCTTCGCCGATCCTCGGCGTCGACGTGTGGGAGCACTCCTATTACATCGACTACCGCAACGCGCGGCCGAAATATCTCGAAGCATTCGTCGACAGCCTGATCAACTGGGATTATGTCCTGGAACTCTACGAGAAGGCGAAAGGCTGACCATCTCGACAAAAGCCCCGGCATGACCGGGGCTTTTCTTTTGCCGGCGCAGGAGGGCAATTCCAGTCAAGAAAATCGTTGCGGCGCGGAGGGAATAATTCCACTGCAACGCCCGTTAACGTCTAGTCGCGAACTCTCTTCACCATGGAGCCAATTGAATGAGAAAGCTTGTCATCGCCATCTCTTTGCTCGCTTTTGCCGGTTCGGCCGCTTATGCCGACCCGATCAAGGATCGCCAGGCCCTGATGAAGGAACGCGGCAAGCTCGCCGGCCAGTTGTCCAAGGTCGTCAAAGGCGAGGAGGCTTTCGACGCCGCCGCTGTGCTGACGGCGCTAAAGGCGTTGGAGGCGAACGCCGAAAAATTCGATGCCGAGAAACTTTTCCCGGCCGGCAGCGACAAGGGCGACACCACGGCGGCGCCGAAGATCTGGGAAGACATGCCGGGCTTCAAGGCGGCCGGGGACAAGTTCCTGGCCGACGTCAAGGCGGCAGTGGCTTCGCCGCCGGCCGATGTCGATGCGCTCAAGGCGCAGCTCAACACCATCGGCGGCGACTGCGGCGCCTGTCATGAGACCTACAGGATCAAGAAGGGCTGATCGCCTGATATGGCGTGGCTGAAGAAGCTCGTCGGCGCCGTCATCGTGCTGGGCGGCGCCGGCGCGGTCGCCGGCTGGGCGTTGTCAGCGCCCGTCAGGCTTGATGCCGCGGCCGTCGCGCAGCTTAGCCCCGGTGATGCTGCGAAAGGCAAGCGCATCTTCTTTGCCGGCGGCTGCACATCCTGCCACGCCAAACCGGGGTCCAAGGGTGATGCCCGCCTAGAGCTTGCCGGCGGGCTGGAGCTGAAGACGCCGTTCGGTACCTTCGTACCGCCCAACATCTCACAGGATCAAAAGGACGGCATCGGCGCCTGGAGCGAGGAGGACTTCGCCAATGCGATGCTGAAAGGCGTTTCGCCCTCCGGCGAGCATTTTTATCCGGCCTTCCCTTATGCCTCTTATGCTCGCATGAAGCCGGCCGATATCGCCGACCTCTATGCATTTATGAAGACGCTGCCGGCGGTCGCCGGCAAGGCGCCCGGCCACAAACTCTCCTTCCCCTTCAACATCCGTCGCGGCATTGGTCTTTGGAAGCGGCTCTATGTCAGCCCTGAACCGGTCATTGCCTTGCCCGGGGGCGCGCCCGACAAGGTGCTGGCCGGCCGCTATCTGGTCGAGGGCCCCGGGCATTGCGGCGAATGCCACACGCCGCGCGACTTTGCCGGCGGCGTCAAGAAGGCCGAATGGCTGGCGGGAGCCGTGGCCGCCGAGGGCTCGGGCGTGGTGCCCAATATCACCCCGCAGGGCGGCACGAAGGACTGGTCGGAGGCCGACATCGCCAACTATCTCGAAACCGGCTTCACGCCGGATTTCGATTCCGTCGGCGGTGCCATGGTCGACGTGCAGCGCAACATAGCTCAGTTGACGGCCGACGACCGCGCCGCGATCGCAGCCTATCTGAAGACCGTCCCGCCGCATCCCAACGGCTATCCGGCGCGCAAGCCGGCGAGCTGACCGATGCATATCGGCTGCGCGACACCATCGATGCGATCTGCCTGTGATGTCTCACGTCCATATTAGTTGACTTTAATAGTCATGTATCATACGCGCTTCGGCCAGTTTCCAGGCGGACCGAAGCCTTGCCCATGCACTCTCTCGACCTTGTGTCTGAATTCGTCCGTGGCGAGCAGCGCGCAGCACTTCTCTTCGCCGACGGGCGCAGCCTGTCTTATGCGGAGCTCGACGACCTTGCGCAGCACTTCGCCACACGGCTGGGGGATGAGGTAAAGCAGCTCGTCGCTATCTCAGCGGAACCCTCCGAGCATGCGGTCGTCGCCTATCTTGGAGCCCTGCGGGCGGGACATGCGGTGGCCATGCTGCCGCCTTGCGACAAAAGGGTCTGGGACGATTTCCTGGCAGCCTTCCAGCCGGATTTCACCTATCGCCGAGCCGATGGCCGCTGGCGTCTCGTGAAGGAAGCCTGGCCCGCGAGGAACATTGAGCCGCTGCATCCCGATCTCGCGCTGCTGCTGATGACGTCCGGCAGCTCGGGCGCCGCCAAGGCGGTCAGGCTCTCCTATGCCAATCTCGAAGCCAATGCGCGCGCGATCACGACCTATCTCGAACTCTCGTCCGCCGACAGGGCCGCTCTCATGCTGCCGCTGCACTATTCCTACGGACTGTCGGTCCTCAATTCGCATCTGATGGCCGGCGGCAGCATCCTCTTCCCCGGTGTTTCGGCCGTGGACGGCGATTTCCTCCAGATAATCGCCGACGGTGGCTGCACCAATCTGTCCGGCGTCCCGTATTCCTACGAACTCCTGGAACGGATGCGTTTCCGCAACGCTAAGCTCAAGGATTTGCGCATGATGACGGTGGCGGGTGGACAGCTCAGCCCCGACGTCATCCGCCTGTACAGGGATCACTTGCGCGCCGTGGGTGGGCGTTTCTTCGTCATGTATGGTCAAACAGAGGCGACTGCGCGTATCGCTTTCGTCCCGCCTGAGAGCCTCTCCGACCGGGAGGAGCGGATCGGCGTCGCGATCCCAGGCGGCAGCCTCGGCCTTGTCGACGACAAGGGGGAGCCGGTCAGCCGCTCGGGCATCCCTGGAGAACTTGTCTATCGCGGCCCGAACGTCATGATGGGTTACGCCGAGCAGCGTTGTGATCTGGCGCGCGGGGCTGAGGTCGAGATCCTGAACACCGGCGATATTGCCGTCCAGGACGAGCACGGTTTCTTCCGCATTGTCGGGCGCAAGAGCCGCTTTGCCAAGATTGCCGGCCTTAGGATCGGCTTCGATATCATGGAGCAGGCCATGGAGCGGGCGGGCATTGCGGCCGCGGTGCTCGGCGACGATCGGGGCCTACAGGCCTACGTGACCGGCCCCGGCTCGGCAGGCAGGGCACAGCGTATCCTGGCCGAAGTTAGCCGCTTGCCCGCAAATCTGGTTCGAGTTTCGACGCGTGGCGACTTTCCCAGGCTAGCTTCGGGCAAGATCGACTATAGCTGCCTGCAACGCGAGATGTTGCTGGGACGGGCGGAAATCCGCTCCGAACGTGGCGGCGTGCCCGGAGCCTATGCCCGCGTGTTCTATCCGCTTCCGGTCGGCCGCGCTGACAGCTTTGTGTCGCTCGGCGGAGATTCCCTTCGCTTTTTGCAATTGGCTCTGGAACTCGAACGGCTCGGCTTGGAACTGCCGGACGGCTGGGAACGACTAAGCGTTGGAGACCTGACAAATCTTCATTCGGCGAAACGGTCTTTCATGCCGGACCAGGCAAACGAGACGCCTGTCGATATCGTGCTGAGGGCCTTCGCCATCCTGCTGGTGGTCGTGCATCACGAGACGCTGTGGCCTATCCCAGGCGGCTCCGGCATCATGATGCTGCTTGTCGGCTACAGCCTTGCGCGGTTTCAGTCGGTCCATTTGCTTGCCGGTCGGATCCGGTACGCGCTGAAACCTGCGATCGGCGTCCTGATCCCTTATTTTCTCATAGTCGCCGCTTACTCCCTCGCCTGGCAGGCGGCGCCCTGGGCCTCGATGACCCTTACCGGCAACTTCGGCTATGCCGAACCGGAGCGTCACGAGATGATCCCGTATCTCTACTGGTTCATCGAGGCCTATGCGCAGACGCTGTTGGTCTTCGCCCTCGCCTTTGCCGTTCCGGTTCTAAGCAAGCTCGCCCAGGCTCGACCCTTTGCCTTCTCGATCGGACTATTGGCGTTTGCCGCCGCTGCGCGCTTTGCAGTCCCATTGTTCGTGGACTTAGGCAGCCGCCAGATCTTCGCGATCTACTGGGTCTTCCACCTTGCGGTCTTCGGCTGGTGCGCCGGTTTGGCCGACACTCCCGCCAGAAAACTCCTCGTGACCGCATTTGCCACTGCCGTATTGGGGTATCTAGCCTTTTGGGAGTCGGTCTGGCTGGGGACGACGGTCAAGTATTTGACGATCTTCGCGGCGCTCTCGGCTCTTCTTTACCTGCCGCGTGTTCGCCTGCCTGGTGGGGTGGGGCGGGCGGTTACGCAGGTCGCCGTCGCGGCTTTCCCGATCTACTTGGTCCATCGCTTCGTCCCGGAGCTTTTGATGGCACCTGTCGCAGGCTGGCTCCCGGCTCCAGGCTTCCAACTGCTTGCGATCGCCGGCGGCGTCGCTTTAGGCGTCATCGCCGGCAAAGCCTTGGCCGCCATCCGACACCTGCGCGGCAGATTGGCCATGGAGCGCTTGCCGGAATTGCTCTCGGCGTGAGACGCTTCGATCACGGTCGCTCCGATTACGCGTGGCGGTCGCCCAAAAAATCGAAGCCGTTTTCGAAGAAGTGGTTGTAGTCGCAGGTCAGTTCCTCGCCGGGCGCGATGTCGCGCAGCGCGTAGGTTTCCTCCGGCGAGGAGACGTCGCAGTTCGGCTCGTCGGCATGGTTCATGTAGCGCGCATCGTCCGCCTCGAAGACGATATAATTCCGGTCGCGCCTGTCCGGATAGGAGTACCGATCGAGGTAGGACTTCACCGGGCCGCTTTCGTTCTCATAAGTGTCGACCGAAATGCGGCGGTCGAATCTTGGATCGAGCTTCCAGATCAACGTGCCCTTTGGAATGCGGTGTTTGGCGAAGACACCGATGCCCTGGATGGGCGATTTGTCGAGATAGACGTCGACGAGCAGCATGACGAACCCTGCGAATGACGGATGGCGCGGCCCGAACCGGCCGCGACCAAAAACGAGGCGCATTGCGTAGCGCGAGGTGCTCGCGATTGCGAGGGAAAAATCAGGCCTTGCCGGTCACTTTCAACGCAAAGGCGTAGATATACGCGATCTCCTCCAGGCGCGAGAACCGGCCCGAGGCGCCGGCATGGCCGGACTCCATGTTGATCTTGAACAGCACCGGCTTGTCGCCCGCCTTGCGGTCGCGCAGCCGCGCCACCCATTTGGCCGGCTCCCAATAGGTGACGCGCGGGTCGGTCAGACCTGCCAGCGCCAGGATCGGCGGATAGTCGAGCGCCGCGACATTGTCGTAGGGCGAATAGGCAGCGATCGTCGCGTAGTCCTCGGCCGAGGCGGTCGGATTGCCCCATTCGGGCCATTCCGGCGGCGTCAGCGGCAGGCTGGCGTCGAGCATGGTGGTGAGCACGTCGACGAACGGCACCTCGGCGACGATGCCGCCGAAGCTTTCGGGTGCCATGTTGGCGATCGCCCCCATCAGCATGCCGCCGGCCGAGCCGCCCTGCGCGACGATGCGATCGTGCGACGTGTAGCGCTCGGCCACGAGATGGCGCGCTGAGGCGATGAAATCGGTGAAGGTGTTCATCTTGTGCCGACGCTTGCCGTCGTCATACCAGCCGTAGCCCTTGTCCTTGCCGCCGCGCACATGGGCAATGGCGTAGACGAAGCCGCGGTCGACCAGCGACAGGCAATTGGTGTTGAAGGCGGCAGGAACCGTGATGCCATAGGAGCCATAGCCGTAGAGCAGGCAGGGCGCCGAGCCATCAAGCGGCGTGTCGCGATGGTGGATCAGCGAGATCGGCACCAACTCGCCGTCGGCAGCCGGCGCCATCAGCCGGCGCGTGACATAATGCTCCGGATCGTGGCCCGATGGCACCTCCTGCGTCTTCAAGAGAACGCGCTCGCGGCTGCGCATGTTGTAGTCGAATACCTGTGCCGGTGTCGTCATCGACGAATAGGTGAAGCGCATGACTTCGGTGTCGTATTCGTAGGAGCCGGAAAGGCCGAGCGAGAAGGCCTCCTCGTCGAAGGCAATGAGGTGCTCCTCGCCGTTTGCCCGATCGCGCACGACGATGCGCGGCAGGCCCTCCTTGCGTTCCAGCCTGACCATGTGGTGCCTGAATCCGAGCACCGACAGGATCAGCCGGCCGGGCTCGTGCGGCACCAGTTCCTTCCAGTTGGCCTGCACCGGATCTTCGACCGGCGCGGTCATGATCTTGAAGTCCTTGGCGCCGTCGGCATTGGTGAGGATGAAAAAGACGTCACCACCTTCCTCCAGGTCATATTGCAGGCCGGTCTCGCGCGCCGCCACCAGCTTCGGCTCGGCGAACGGCTCGTCGGCGCGCAGAAGCCGGTATTCGGAGGTTTCATGATCGTTGATGCCGATCATGATCCAGTCGTTGGAACGCGTGCCGCTGACATCCATGAAGAAGCCGGCATCCGTCTCTTCGTAAATCAGCCGATCGTTCTCCGGATTGTCGCCAAGCGCGTGGAAGAACACTTTTGACGGGCGGTGGCTGTCGTCGAGGCGGGTGTAGAAAAAGCCGTCGTCTCCGGCATTCCACACGCCGCCGCCACCTGTATCCGGGATCTGATCGGTGAGTTCCTTGCCGCTGGCGATGTCTCGCACGCGCAGCGCGAAGAACTCCGAGCCCTTGTCGTCGAAAGCCCAGAGCAGCTTGCGATGGTCAGCCGAATGGTCGAATCCGCCAAGACGGAAATAGGGCTTGCCTTCGGCTTCCGCATCGCCGTCGAGCAGGATCTCCTCAATGCCGCCATCACGCGGCGTGCGGAAGTAGCGCGGTTGCTCGCCGCCGAGCTTGAACGACGAGCCATAGGCGTAGGGACCGTCCTTCATCGGCACGGTGGAGTCGTCCTCCTTGATGCGCCCCTTCATCTCGGCGAACAATTTGCGGCGCAGCTCGGCCGTGTCGGCCATCAGCGTTGCCTGGTAGGCATTCTCGGCCTCGAGATGAGCGCGGATCGCGCCGTCGAGCAGTGCAGGGTCCCTGAACATCGCCTGCCAGTTGGCGGCCCGCATCCAGGCGTAGTCGTCGGTGCGGGTGATGCCGTGATGAACGTCGAAGATGGGGCGTTTCTCGGGCCGCGGCGGGATGGCGGTCGGGAAGACGGAGGTTCTGGTCATTGCGTCTCGCTGTGGAATTGCCTGAAATTTGCTTGAATGGCGAATGAACGCGTCGCTCAGCAGCGGTTCAAAGGGCGGGGTTCAAGGTGGTCTACACAAGGTAAGTCGAAAGGGGAAAAGATGAAATCCTATGTTCGAGCCGCCGTGGCTTTCGCTGTCGCTTCGGCGGTCCTGGCCTTTTCCGGCCAGTCTCATGCAACCGTGTTCGCGGCCTGGCAAGTGGCTGGCGTGCCGTTCGGCGACACGCTCAACGCGCGCAAGTATCCGTCAAACACATCGCAAAGACAGGCGGCCTATCCGAATGGCACTGTCTTGCAGATGACCGGCCGTTGCACGGGCGGGATAGATCTGCTCGACATTGCCGGCCAATCGCACTGGAAGCAGCGGCAGGCGATCCGCTACCGCTGGTGCGAGGTCTGGCACGATCCGGCGCAGAACGGTCATTTTGTTACCGGCTGGGTCTACGGCAAGTACATCAAACCCCACTGAGAGGTTCGTCGAGGCGACTTGGCTGTTCGACGCGAGGATGAATGTCCGCGCCATGATCCATAGGATTCTTCGCTCACCGGGCGGCCAAACATTAGTTTAGCCAAGCATAAAGAACCTGTTTTGACGCGACCAGAGGTGTAAAAAGCGTGCTTGGCGCCACGTCAGGCTGCACTGGTCCGGCCAGAAAAATCTCGCTAAGTTACACGGCACACGAATTTTTGAAGCTGAATCGGCAATATTTGATGAATATCGCCGAATATAATTCAATAGGTGAATTGACTTACTTGCAGCACAGGGTCATTAAGATGACGCGACGCGAATCGCAGGGTTTGCCTGCATGAATTTCGCGCGATGCCCGATCCAGAAAAAGGGCGCAGTCTAGAAAACAAACTCTCGTTGGGGCCTGAGCACAATGGATATCGTCGAAACACCTTCAAGGAATGGGGACGCGCTAATCGAGCTGACTGCCGATGTCGTCGCGGCCTATGTCAGCAACAACCCGGTGCCGGTCGGCGAACTGCCGAACCTGATTGCCGACGTCCATGCCGCGCTCGGCCGCGTCGGCGGCACGACGGAGCAGCCTTCGGCCGAGAAGCAGAAGCCGGCCGTCAACCCGAAGCGCTCCGTACATGACGACTACATCGTCTGTCTCGAAGACGGCAAGAAGTTCAAGTCGCTGAAGCGCCACCTTATGACGCATTACAATCTCACCCCGGAAGAATACCGCGAGAAGTGGGGTCTGGACGCCAACTATCCGATGGTTGCTCCCAACTACGCAGCCGCCCGTTCGCAGTTGGCCAAGAAGATGGGCCTCGGCCGCAAGCCCAAGGGTCGCCGGT
>NZ_RZSF01000213.1:0-11722 GCF_004023325.1 Mesorhizobium sp. M1A.F.Ca.ET.072.01.1.1
GCTGCGCGCTGATCGGCGGCGAGACCGCCGAGATGCCCGGCATGTATCACGACAAGGATTACGACCTTGCCGGCTTTGCCGTGGGCGCGGCCGAGCGCGGCCAGTTGCTGCCCACCGACGACATCGTCGAGGGCGACGTGCTGCTTGGCCTCGCGTCCTCCGGCCTCCACTCCAACGGCTTTTCGCTGGTGCGCCGCATCGTCAACGCCAGCGGGCTCGGCTGGAGCGATCCGGCGCCGTTCAACGATGAGCTCAGCCTCGCCGAGGCGCTGCTCGAGCCGACGCGCATCTATGTGAAGTCGATCCTGAAGGCGATCCGCAACACGCATGGCATCAAGGCGCTGGCTCATATCACCGGCGGCGGTTTTCCGGAAAACATTCCGCGCGTGCTGCCCAAGGATTTCTCCGCCGAGCTCGACCTCGAAGCGATCGACGTACCGCCTGTATTCTCGTGGCTCGCCAGGACCGGCGGCGTGGCGCCGCAAGAAATGATGCGCACCTTCAACTGCGGCATCGGCATGATCCTCGCCGTTGCTTCCGGCCAGGCGGCGCAGGTGGCAGCGGTGCTGCAGGAAGCCGGCGAGACGGTGACGCCGATCGGTCGCATCGTGCCGCGCCGCGACGCCGGCGTGATCTACCGGGGCTCGATCGAACTATGAGCAGGAAACGCACGGTCGTCCTGATCTCGGGCCGCGGCTCCAACATGACGGCGCTGATCGCGGCAGCCAGCGACCCGACCTATCCGACCGAGATCGTCGGCGTCATCTCGGATCGTGCGAACGCCGCGGGCCTCGGCCTCGCGCAATCGCGCGGCATCGCCACCAAGGTGATTCAGCGCGCCGACAATCCGAGCAAGGACGCACATGACGCTGCGATCGATGCCGCGCTATCCGGCTTCGGCGCCGAGATCGTGGCTCTGGCCGGCTATATGCGCATCCTCGGCCGCGGCCTGGTCGAAAAATGGCAGGGGCGCATGGTCAACATTCACCCTGCCCTTCTGCCTGCCTTCAAGGGGCTGGACACGCATGCGCGCGCCATCCGCGCGGGCGTGCGCATCCATGGCTGCTCCGTGCATTTCGTCACGCCCGAGATGGATGACGGCCCGATCATCGCCCAGGCCGCCGTGCCGGTGATGGTCGGCGACAACGAGGACACTTTAGCCGCGCGGGTGCTGAAGGTGGAGCACCGGCTCTATCCGCTGGCGCTGGGGCTGGTCGCCGAAGGCAAGGCGCGCATGGAAAAGGGCCACACCGTGCTTGCCCATTTCGCCGACGACGCCGACAACGCCACTTCAGTGGTGATGGCGCCCGACCCGCTGCGCGAGGAAACCGACCTCGAACAGCTGGCGCGCATCACGCCGTAAGGACTGCCATGGCGACGCCCAGACAACTCCTTGTGCTGCGCCATGCCAAGTCGAGCCGGGACGATCCCAAGCTCGCCGATTTCGACCGTCCGCTCGCCCCGCGCGGGCTGAAGACGGCACCGCTGATCGGCCGCGAGCTTTCGCGGCGCGGCTGGCTGCCGGATCTGGCGCTGGTCTCGCCGGCGCTGCGCACCCGCGATACCTGGCGGCTGGTCGCCGCCGAATTGCCGAAGCATGGGCCGGCGGAATTCGCCGAGGAGCTCTACGAGGCGGCGCCGGCCGCCATCCTGGCGTGCGTGCGGCAGGCGAAAGCCACCAGCCTGATCGTGATCGGTCACAATCCCGGCCTGCAGAATTTCGTGCTGCGGCTCGCCGGCACCGGATCGGACGAGGGCGTGTTCAAGAAAGTCGAAGCGAAGTTCCCGACGGCGGCACTGGCCCGGTTCACGGTGAAGGAGGATTGGGCGAACCTCGATTTCGGCGGAGCGCGACTGACGCATTTCGTCAGGCCGAAGGATTTGGAATAGAGCGCCTCTGTGCGCAGCCGGGCCTATAGCCACGACACAAGCCGGCCCTGCGGATAGCCGGCTGCATAAACGCAGAGCGGCGGGACAAGCCCGCCGCTTTGAGGTCTATCGACGATCGACCGCTTAGTGGTTGCCGAACAGATCGCGGTCGGCGCCCTGGGTAACCGGCTTCTGAACATTCGCGACCGACTTCTTGACCGAAGCGGTGTACGAGGTGTCGACCGAGGCGGCCGGCTGGTTGGCGTTGGCCGAACCGTAGTTGTCGGAGCCGGCGAAAGCGGCACCGGTGGCAACGAGAAGGGCGGCGGCGGTAAGAGCGATCTTGGTCATTTCAGTTACTCCGAAATTGAGGGGGGATGTTGGCAAGGTTGCCCTGACAGGCCGGTTAGTGGTTGCCGAACAGGTCGCGGTCGCTGCCCTGGGTGACGGGCTTCTGGACATTCGCATCAGACTTCTTGACCGAAGCGGTGTACGAGGTGTCGACCGAAGCAGCCGGCTGTTTGGCGTTGGCCGAACCGTAGTTGTCGGAGCCGGCGAAAGCGGCACCAGTGGCAACGAGAAGGGCAGCGGCGGTAAGAGCGATCTTGGTCATTTCAGTTACTCCAGATTTGAGAGTTGTGGTTCTGATCGGTTCGGGACGGAGGCCTAGCGGCCCCAAATGCCCTGGCCGGATTCCGGCTGGTTCTGATCGGGCGTGATCCTGAGATCGCGCTGCTCGAACTTGCGGATCGAACCGGTGATGCTGCGGTCGATGTTGTCGCCCGACCGCGGCGCAACCGACTGGGTGACGGCCGGCTGGTTGACGTTGTCGGAACCGTAATGGTCGCTGCCGGCGAAGGCGCTGCCCGTGGCAACGAGAAGGACCGCGGCGGTAAGAGCAATCTTGTTCATTTTAGGTACTCCAGATTTTCAAAATCCTGTCCGTCAAGTGGCGTGCCGTAATGGAAATTCGCGTCGCTCGGACCACCCCGAGATGGGTCGGTCCTGTTGCCATTTCCAATCACGAAGATGTGCAAATCGAACCGTTCGGTTCGACCTTGAAATCGCGTGAACAGCGCGGCTGCCACATTCTTTTGTTTGAATATCAACTACTTGCAGTATTAGCGGACGAGGTCTCACGGTCCGGACAGCGAGCCAGCGTTCACCTGAGTTACACGAACCGTCAACATAAATTGAACCGAACCGTTCGGTTTTATCCATCACGCGAGCGAATTGGGCCTCCAGGCCGACCGACGGAACCGATTTCAGCCGGCGTTTGCCTTGTCGGCGGATCGAGACTATCGATTGCTTTCAAACTTTCCGTTCGGACCGCCCGCCGCGCTTGCGAAAGCCCGGCGCCACCCGGATGGAGGCATTTGCCGAACAGCGATGGACGATGCGGCTCCTGCTTGTCGAAGACAATCGCGAACTGGCCGATTGGCTGAGCAAGACGCTGCGCCAGGCGAGCTACGTCGTCGACATCGTGCATGACGGCGAAGACGTCGAGCATGCGCTGGCGGCCGGCGACCATGCGCTGATCATCCTCGACCTCGCCCTGCCGCGCATGGGCGGGATGGAGGTGCTGAAGCGGCTGAGGGCCCGCGGCAACCCGGTGCCGGTCATCGTGCTCACCGCCAATGCCAGTCTCGACGGCCGGGTGAAGGGCCTCAACGAGGGCGCCGACGACTATCTGGCAAAACCCTTCCAGATCGAGGAACTGGAAGCGCGCATCCGCGTGCAGCTGCGCCGCGCCAACGACCGGACAGCGCCCGTCATCTCCTGCGGCGACCTCGTCTTCGACACCAACACCAGGCTGTTCTCGCTCGGCGGCGCGGCGCTTTCGCTGACGCCGCGCGAACATGCGGTGCTGGAACAGCTGGTGGTCAAGGCGGGGCGCACGGTGAGCAAGGCGGCACTCTCGGCGGCGATCTACGACTTCGACACCGACGCCGATCCCAGCGCCATCGAGATCTACGTGCATCGGCTGCGCAAGAAGCTGGAAGGCTCGCGCGTGCAGATCGCCACCTTGCGCGGCCTTGGCTATCTGCTCCGTCATGAAGATTAGGGGCCATGAAGATTAACAGCCTCCGCCTGCAATTGCTGGCATGGGTGGTGCTGCCGCTTGCCGCGCTGGTGACGGTCAATCTGTGGACCAGCCAGCGCAACGCGCTGGCGACGGCGGATCTGGTCACCGACCGGATGCTGGTCGGCTCGGCGCGCGCGATCGCCGAGCGGGTGGCGATGGCCGAAGGCGTGCTCGACGCCACCATTCCGCCGGCGGCGATCGAGATGTTCGACACCGGCGACCGCGACAGCGTCTACTACCGGGTCGAGACCGCCAACGGCCGGCTGCTGACCGGATATCCCGACCTCCCCCAGGCGTCGCAGAGCGGCAGCATCGAGGCTTCCTATCGCGATCGCCGGCTGCGTCTGACAACGCTCAGCCATGCCGTGATCGGCGCCGGCACGGATTCGCCGATCAGGGTCACGGTGGGCGTCACGCTCGCCGGCCATGACGCGATGGTGCAGCGGCTGTGGTTCAGCGCCTTTGCCCAGCAGCTGGCGCTGGTGGCGATCGCCGGCCTCTTCGTGCTGCTTGGCCTGCGCCGCGGGCTGGCGCCGCTGATGCGCCTGCGCGATACGGTGCGCTCGCCGGATCGCAGCGATCTCGACCCGGTCGAGGTGCCGGGCGCGCAAAGCGAGATCCGGCCGCTGATCGACGCGCTCAACGCCTATATGGAGCGCGTGCGGGCGCAGATGGCGGCGCAGCGCCGCTTCATCGCCAATGCCGCGCACCAGCTGCGTACGCCGCTGGCGCTCATGTCGACACAGGCGAGCTATGTGCTGCGCGAAAGCGCCACCGACCGGCGCGAGGAGGCGCTGGTGGCCCTACAGGCAGGCTCCGGCCGGCTGGCGCGGCTGGCCGAACAGCTGCTTACGCTGTCGCGCGCCGAGCCGGGCAGCCGCCGGCCGCGCGCTGACCGCATCGACCTCACCGAAGCCGCCCGCGAGGTGCTGGAAACACATGCGCCGAAGGCCGTCGAGCGCAACATCGATCTTGGGCTCGAGGAAGCCGGACCTGTCCCCGTTATCGGCGACGGCACCATGCTGCGCGAGATGATCGTCAACCTGGTTGACAACGCGCTGCGCTACACGCCAGCCGGCGGCACGGTGACCGTCAAGCTGGCCGCGATCGGTCGCGAGGGCGTGCTGACGGTCACCGACACCGGTCCCGGCATTCCGGCCGAAGAGCGCGAGCAGGTCTTCGAGCGCTTCTACCGCATTGCCGGTGCTGCCGAGGAAGGCAGCGGGCTCGGACTCGCGATCGTACGCGAGGTGGTCGAGAATGTCGGCGGCAGCGTTGCGCTTGGCGAGGCCGCCGGCAGCGGGCTCAGGGTCGAGGTCCGGCTGCCGCTCGCCGCACCCCAGGACAGGCCGACTGGAGCGGTCAGGCCCCTTGCTCGTTGAACGGCGCCGGACGCCATTTGACGACGTAGTTCTCGAAGCGGGTGATGATGAACTCCACCACCAGCGCCATCACCGCCAGGATAATCATGGCGGCGAAAACGCCATTGGCGTTGAACGCGCCCTGGGCGGTCGAGATCAGCAAGCCCATGCCCTGCTTGGCGCCGAGGAACTCGCCGACCACGGCGCCGACCAGCGCGAAGCCAAAGCTGACATGCAGGCTCGCCAGGATCCAGCTCATGGCCGATGGGATGATGACTGTGGTGGTGATCTGGTAGGGCGAGGCGCCGAGGATCTGGGCGTTGGCGATCATCGCCCTGTCGGCCTCGCGCACGCCCTGGAAGGCGTTGGCGAAGACCACGAAGAACACCATGACGACGGCCAGCGCCACCTTGGAGGCCATGCCGAGGCCGAGCGCTATGATGAAGACCGAGCCCAGAACGACGCGCGGCACCGAGTTGGCGATCTTGATGTAGATCGAGAAGACATCCGCCAGGAGCTTGTTGCGGCCAAGGATGATGCCGGCGGCGATGCCGCCGACGGCGCCGATGGCGAAGCCGAGGAAGGTTTCCTCGAGCGTCACATAGATCTGCAGCCAGAGCGGCCCCTGCGAGGTGCCCTCGGTGACCCAGGACCAGATCTGCTCCCAGATGCCGGAGGGACTTGAGAAGAAGAACGGATCGATGACGCCGTGATCGGCGCCAAGTTCCCAAAGAGCGAGGAAGACGATCAGGATGGCGAGCCGCAGGCCGATAACCAGGGCATGGCGGCGGCGCAGCCGCGCCCTCGCCCGGGCTTCCGCGGCGACGATCGAGGTCGCGCGGGCGGCTTGGTGAGAGGCTGGAGAGATGGCGGTCATGGCAAGTCTCCTTTCAATGGCCGGTCTGCAGGCCGCGGCTCTGGCCGAGCTGCACTTCCTCGCGCAGGTCGTTCCAGATCACCTTGGCGATCTCGATGAATTTCGGATCGTATCGGATGTCGGCCATGACACGCGGGCGCGGCAGGTCGATGCGGTAGACACTCTTCACCGTGCCCGGCCCGGCGGTGAGCACATAGACCTTGTCGGCCAGCGCCACCGCCTCCTCGAGATCGTGAGTGACGAAGACGACGGAGGATTTGAGTTCCGACCAGAGGCCGAGCAGCTCGTCCTGCATGGCGGTGCGGGTCTGCATGTCGAGCGCGCTGAACGGCTCGTCCATCAGCAGAATCTTCGGCTGGTTGATGAAGGTTTGCGCTAGCGCGACCCGCTTGCGCATGCCGCCAGAGAGCTGGTGGGGATAGTGTTTCTCGAAACGCGCAAGGCCGACGCGTGCGATCCAGTCGCGCGCCCGGTCATAGGCTTGCGCCTTCGGCGTGCCGCGATAGAGCGGGCCGGCGGCGACATTGTCGATGACGCTGCGCCACGGAAACAGCGCGTCCGCCTGGAAGACGAAACCGATGTCGCGGCTGATCTCGGTTACGGGATTGCCCATGACGCGGACATTGCCGGTCGTCGGCCTGAGCAGCCCGGTGACGAGGTTGAGCGTCGTCGACTTGCCGCAGCCGGTCGGCCCGACGACGCAGGCGAACTCGCCGCGCGCCACCGTCATGGTGAAATCGCGGATGGCCGTCATCATGTGCCCGTCGGGGGTGACGAAGCGCAGCGTCACATCGTCGATGGCGATCGCGGCATCGGCCGGCGGCGCGGCCGGAGACAATTTCTCGGCCGCCATGGTTTGCAACTGCATGGCACACTCCTGTAGCGATGGTGCGAGGATGGCTGGGGGCTCGAGCCCATGGGCCCGCCGCGCCTCGGTATCCGGAAAGGCGCCGCTGCCGAATTGATTCAGACAAGCGGCGCAACTTGTTGTTCTTCAACGACCGAGCCGGACAGCCCGGCTCGCCTGTCGGCGCTACTTGGCGGCGTCGACGAATGCCGTGGTGTAGGTCTTCGAAAGATCGATCTGCTTGCCCTGCAGGCTCTTCGAGAAGGTCGACAGCACCTTCAGCACCGTCTCCGGGCCATCGGCGGGCATGCGGCCGTCAGGCGTGAACATCGCCTTGCCGCCGGCCAACCCTTGCACATAGAGGTCCTTGTTGCCGGCGTAATAATCCTTCGGCATCTGGTCCGCGATCTCTTCGGCCGAATGGCTGGCGATATACTTCATCGTCTTGACGAAAGCGTTGGCGAGCTTCTGCGCCTCGTCCTTATGGCTCTCGATCCAGGCGGACTGGACATAGAAGGATGCCGCCGGATAGTCGCCGCCCAGCGCTTCCCTGGTCTTTTCGGGCGTGCGCATATCGACCAGCACCTTGGCCTCGCCGGTCTGAAGCAGCTTGGCGATGGTCGGCTCGGTGGTCATGCCGGCCTGGATCTGGTCCTGCTTGACGGCAGCGATGAACGTGTTGCCGGCGCCCACCGGCAGCAGCGTGTAGTCGCCGGGCTTAAGGCCGTTGCGCACGGCGAGATACTGCGTCAGGAAATCGGTCGAGGAGCCAAGACCGGTGACGCCGAGCGTGGCGCCCTTGAAGTCGGCCGGCGACTTGATTTCCGGATGCTTGGCCGAAACCAGCTCGACCTCGCCCGGCGCCTGGCTGAACTGGACGATCGACTGGATGTATTTGCCCTTCGACTGCAAGTCGACGGTGTGATCATAGAAGCCGACGACGCCCTGCACGGCACCGGCCAGCAATTCATTCTCGGCCTCGACCCCGGCGCGGGAGTTGACCAGCTCGACATCGAGCCCCTCGTCCTTGAAATAGCCGAGCTGCTGGGTGAGCACGGCCGGCAGATAGATCTGCTTTTCCATGCCGCCGACGATGATGGTGATCTTGTCGGCAGCCGATGCCGCCGTGGCGCCCGCGGCGACGATGGCAAACGAAAGCACCGCCGAACGCAAGACGCACTTCGAGATGAAACCGGTCACGTAACTTCCTCCACCTGGGCGGCGTGCCACCAGGCCACGCCGCATTTCCTCCTTGCCGGCCCGCTCCCGGACCGATCCCGCGGCGAACGCCGCAAAACTGTCTTGGCATGGCCAAGCTTTCAGCTGGCTTTCAGTCATTTTAGCGGCCGAAAGAGCGAATTCCGCAGCTATCGCTGGTCACGAAGCGGCGAAGCCAAGCACATCGCGCATGCCGTATTCGCCTGGACACTGTCCGGCCACCCAGAGTGCCGCCGCGATGGCGCCGCGAGCAAACATCGAGCGGTCGCCAGCCGAGTGCGAGAGCGTCAGCGCCTCGCCCTCGGCGAGGAAGCTGACGGAATGCTCGCCGATGATGCTGCCGCCGCGCAGCACGGCGAAGCCGATCTCGCCGGCAGGGCGTGTGCCGACAATCCCGTTTCGAGCGCGCCGCGCCACTTCGTCCAGCCTGACGCCGCGTCCGCGCGCCGCCGCCTCGCCCAACATCAGCGCCGTTCCGGACGGCGCATCGACCTTGAAACGGTGGTGCGCTTCCAGGATATCGATGTCGCAATCGTCAGGCCCAAGCGCCCGCGCCGCCTGCTCCACCAGCCCGGTCAGCATGTTGAGACCCAGCGAGTAACTGCCGGAGCGCACGATCGCGATCGTCTTCGCCGCGTCGGCGATCGTCTCCAGCTCGGAACCATCGAAGCCGGTGGAGCCGATCACCAGCGCCGGACCGCCGCGCGCCGCGCATGCCTTTGCCAGTTCGACTGACGCCGCCGGCGTGGTAAAGTCGATGACGACGTCGGCAAGCGCCAGCGCTGCGTCGCGCGCGACCAGCCCCTCGCCCGTGCTGCCCGGTCGATGGAAGCGGGCGACAAGCTCCAGCCGCGGATCGACCTGCACCGCCTCCGTCATCTCCCGGCCCATGCGGCCGAGCGCGCCGGCGATGGCTATTTTCAATGGTTGTTGCGGCAAGGGACACCTCGCGCGTCGCTTCGCACCTTGCTCCGCCTTAGGATGACGAAGCAACGGGCTTTTTCGGCTAATCTCCCGGGCATGTGACCTGCCGAGCTCGCGCCACAGACCATCACAGCGCGCGCAGCCAGACCTTGTTGTCGTGGAGGGCAGCACCGCCATAGGGCGCCGGGGCGTCGGCACCGGTCAGCACGTTGATGCCTTCGCCGCGCTCATGCGCACTGTTCGGCCAGATGCCTTCCGCAATCACCACGCCGCGCTTCACGCCGTCGAAGAACCTGGCATGCAGCACCACGTCGCCGCGCCGGTTGCCGATCTCAACGCGGCCGCCGTCCTCTATGCCGAGCGCCGCGGCATCTTCCGGGTGCAGCAAAAGCTCCGGCCTGCCTTCCTTGGCTTTCGACACCGGCGTCTCGGCAAAACTGGAATTGAGGAAGTTGCGCGCCGGCGAAGTTGCCAGCCGGAACGGATGCTCTTCGTCCGCGACCTCGATCAGCTCGACATGGTCGGGGAATTCCGGCAGCCGCTCGACCGGTCCGAACAAGCCCATGCTCTTCGGCGGCCGGTTGGGCGCCGACTGCCCGGTCCAATTGGGCCGGAAGTGGAATTTCTTGTCGGCATGGCCGAAGCCGTTGATGAAATGCGCGTCGTCGAAATCGGGTTGCAGGTCGACCCACTTCTGTTCCTTCAGGCTGTCGAAGCTGCCTAGCCCGCGCTTGCCGAGGATGATGTCGATATGTTCCTTCTCGGTCAGGCCAAAGCCCGGCCGGTCGCCAACGCCCAGCCGTTTGCCGAGTTCTTCATTGACGTAGTGGTTGGTGCGCGGCCCCTCCGGCGGTTCGATCAGCTTGGGGCCGAGCGTGATGTGCTGGTTGCCGCCACCCTTGTAGATGTCGTCATGTTCCAGAAACATCGTCGCCGGCAGCACGAGGTCGGCGAGCTTGGCCGTATCGGTCATGAACTGCTCGTGCACGCAGGTGAACAGGTCCTCCCGCAGGAAACCTTTTCTGACCAGCCGCTGCTCGGGCGCGACATTGGCGGGATTGGTGTTCTGGATCAGCATCGCCGTCACCGGCGGGCCGCCGTAAAGCGCATCCTCGGCACCGGTCAGCACCGGGCCGATGCGCGAATGGTCGAGATAGCGCACCTTCGGGTCGCGCATCGCGGTGCCTTCGAGCACATCCTGGTTCAGCTTGAAGATGCCGGAATTGGAGTGAAAGGCGCCGCCGCCCTCATATTGCCAGGCGCCGGTAACCGCAGCGATGCATGAGGCTGCATGCATGTTGACCGAGCCGTTGCGCTGGCGCGCAAAACCGTAGCCGAGGCGAAAGTAGGTCTTCTTCGTTGTGCCGACCAGATGCGCGAAGGTCTCGATCTCGGTGACTGTCAGACCCGTCACTGCCGCTGCCCATTCGGGCGTGCGCGTCCTCAGATGTTCTTCCAGCCCGCGCGGATCGTCGGTGTATTTTTCCAGATAGGCGCGGTCGGCCATGCCGTCGCGAAACAAGACATGCATGACCGCGCAAGCCAGCGCGCCGTCGGTGCCGGGTTTGAGCACCAGGCCGAGATCGGCCTGCTTCATGGTGGCGTTGTCGTAGATGTCGATGGCGACGATCTTGGCGCCGCGCTCTTTTCGCCCCCTCGTCGCATGGGTCATGACGTTGACCTGGGTAACAACGGCATTGGTGCCCCAGATCACCACGCAGTCGGCCTTCGCCATCTCACGCGGATCGGGGCCGCGCAGAGCGCCCGCTCCCATCATCCAGCCGGTCCAGGCGAGATTTGTGCAGATCGAGCCGAAGAAGCCCGAATATCTCTTCGCGTGCCGCAGCCGCTCGATACCGTCGCGCTGCACCAATCCCATCGTACCGGCGTAAAAATAGGGCCAGACCGTCTCCGAGCCGTATTTCTCTTCGGCCGCGATGAACTTCTCGGCGACGAGGTCGAGCGCCGCTTCCCAACTGGCTTCCTTCCAGGCGCCCTCCCCCTTGCCGCCCGCGCGCACCAGCGGCTTCAGCAGCCGGTCGGGGTGATGGACGCGGTCCGCATATCGCGCGACCTTGGCGCAGACGACTCCTGCCGTGTAGCTGTTCGCTTTCGCGCCGTGGACGCGGCCGATGCGGTTATTGTCGAGCAGCTCCACCTCGAGCGCGCAGGTGGAAGGACAGTCATGCGGACAGGCCGAATGGCCGATCCCGAGCTTGGCGTGCTGGTTCATGCGAGGGTGTGTAGCGGGTTTTGCGGGAGAGGTGTAGGGCCAGATGGGGCTCCTCCTTCTCCCCTTGTGGGAGAAGGTGGCCGAGCGAAGCTCGGTCGGATGAGGGGTGTTGGAAGGATCGCTACGACAAAGAAATGGGCGATCGAAGCAGCCTGTTCTTCGGCGCCTCACTCCGTCCAACACCCCTTGTATCTGCGCGGAGGAGACTTTGTGCGAGAAGAGCGACTGAGCCTCGAACCGGACGGCCATCCGATTCGAGGCTTGGCGAAGTCGCCCGACACCCCTGCGGTCACAACCGTGGATGAGC
>NZ_RZSF01000214.1:0-11702 GCF_004023325.1 Mesorhizobium sp. M1A.F.Ca.ET.072.01.1.1
GTGCTCTTCGTCGGCAGGGCGGTGCTGGGCGCGGCCGAGAGCTTCATCATCACCGGCGGCGTCGCCTGGGGCCTGGCGCTTGCCGGCGGACAGAACTCCGGCAAGGTCATCGCCTGGATCGGCATGGCAATGTTCGCGGCGCTGGCGCTCGGCGCGCCGATCGGGTCCGCGCTCTATGAAGCCGGGGGCTTCGCCGCGATCGCTCTCGCCACAATGGTCCTGCCCCTTGCAACACTGCTCGCCACTCTGCCGATGCGCGGCGTCAAGGTCGCCGGCAGCGCCGCGCGGCAGTCCTGGACGAGCGTCGCGCAAGCGATCTTGCTTCCGGGCGTCGGAGCGGCCCTCAGCAGCCTCGGCTATGGGGCGATCCTGTCCTTCGCAGCACTGCTCTTTGCCGAGCGCGGCTGGCATCCGGTGTGGCTTCCCTTCACCGCCTATGCGGCATCGCTGATCGCGGCAAGGCTGTGCTTCGGCCATCTGCCGGACAGGCTCGGCGGCGCCCGCGTCGCCGCCACCTTCGTGGTGGTCGAGGCGGCGGGCCTTCTATCGATCTGGCTGGCGCCGGGGCCGCTCGTCGCGGCTATTGGAGCGGGCCTGACCGGGCTCGGCTACTCGCTGGTCTATCCGGGCCTCGGCACCGAGGCGGTCGCCCATCTCCCCGCAAGCAGCCGCGGCCTTGCCATGGGACTCTACACCGTCTTTCTCGACGTGGCGCTCGGCTTCGGCAGCCCGGGGCTCGGCCTGATCGCCGCGTCCGCCGGGCTGCGGTTCGTCTTCCTCGCCGCCGCCGCGGCGGCACTTCCGGCTTTGGCCATCGCGCTCTTGCTTCGCCGCAGGTCAGCCCGGGCAAGGATGTAACGGCAAGCGCGCCGCCGCTGCGCCGTTTCTGCAGGTCGTCGGATCGGCTCTTCGGTCAGCCTCAGTGCCGGGGCACTTCGGCCCACAACCGGGCGGCAAAGCCGCGCTTGTCGAGCACCCAGGTCTCGCCGGTCACCACCGCCTTGCCGTCCAGACATTTGTAGGAATAGAGCGCGTCGTGACCGGTCGCGAAGGCTGGCACGACGTCGTCATTCGGGTTGGTCCTGCAGAATTCGTCCGCGCCGCCGGGATTGTCGCGCGCGGCGTTCATTTTGGCGCAGGGCAGGTTTGCCCCGACGAAGCAGGCCAGCACCTTGCCGTTCATGCAGCGGTAGTTGGCCTGCGCCTGCAGTTCCGATTCCGCCGGCGCGCCCTTGGCGTCCGGAAAGAGCTTCCTGAACGCCTTGACCGTGCCGCCGTAGAGCTCGTGCGAGTAGGCGCGGATCGTATCGTCGTTCTTCACCTGGCGGCACAGTTGATGGAGATTTTGGGCCTTTGCCACGCTGCCTGAAGCGAGCGCCGGGAAGGCGGATGCCGCAAGCACCACCGAAACGAAAACGCCGATGGTCGAAAGGCAAAATGCACGCATTTTGAACTCCTCGGGAAGGGCGCGCGGCCATTGCTGGCGTCGCGCATGGACGCCGGCAACCTCCCACAGCTTGACCGCTGCGATGCCGGGAAGCAATCCGGGTCGCTCGTGCCGCAAGCGGGCGTCGGCAACCTCTGGAACCAAGGCTGTCCCCACGGGTTGAGTTCGGTCGGCCGAGGTCGCAAGGCGTTGCAAGCGGCACTTATGGAGGACCCGGCTTTGAGCATTGTCGAGAGCATCAAGAAAGCAGCCGAGAAGCTGACCGGGATCGCAAGACCGGGCACGTCCAGGCTCGCGGATCTGGTTAGGCAGAGGAAGGCCAATGCCTTCCGCTTCAAGGACGACGGCCTTGTTCCGAACCATCCTTCCTGGCCGCTGATCGTTTACCGCGGCGCCGTGACGTTGCCGGACGATCTCGATCCGGCAGCCGTCTTCGAGGAGCTATTCAAGGCGAATGGCTGGGGCGGCAGTTGGCGCAACGGCATCTACGACTATGTCCACTACCACTCGCGCATCCATGAGGTGCTGGGCATTGCGCGCGGCACGGCCAAGGTGCGCTTCGGCGGCGACAAGGGCCGCGCGCTCACGGTCAAGGCCGGCGACGTGGCGGTCCTGCCGGCCGGCACCGGTCACCAGCGGCTCTCGGCTTCCGACGATTTCCTCGTCGTCGGCGCCTATCCGCCCTCCGGCACCTATGACGAATGCACCAAGCCCGAGCAGCACGCGGAAGCGCTACGCATGATCCCGAAGGTGAGCCGGCCGCGCAACGACCCGGTCTATGGCCGCGACGGACCATTGCTGAAGGCGTGGGGCGAACGCTGAATGCAAGCATCCTCGCCATCAAGCGTGGCCATCCCCACCTAAGCCTTCAGCAAGGCGGCCGCCGATTCGAAGTCGCAGCGGCGCGCCTTCGCCTACGGATACTGCGTCTTCTTCGGCGCGTAGGTTGCCGGATCGAAATCCAGCTCCTTGGGCAACGGCTGGCTGGAGCATTGCAGGTGCACCTGGCGGGCAAGAAGCCGTCGCTGCTGCTGCTCATGCTCCTTCACCGCCGCCACCATCCCCATGCTGTACGGGCCGAGCAGCACGCCAAAACCCCAGCCGGGATGCTCCTTTTCGCGCACGTCGTAGTCCGAGGCCGCAATGCGGGCCTGCTGGCATTCCGGCGAGGCCCATTTCGGGTCCTGCTGCGACAGCTTCGCTCCGTAGTCGACCGGAGAGGTCACGCATCCAGCCAGCGCCGCGCTCAGCGCGAGGATCATTGCGATTCGCATCCGCAAGCCTTTCCTAATGTGCGGGCGAGAAAACACAGACGGAGGCTTCGGGCAAGCATCCCTCGACGGGAACCAAAATCGCTTTCGAGCTGCAACCGGCCTGCGGGACGCGCGTTGTCGAAGCAGCTTACCTCATGGAGCCCACACCAATGCCCGCCAAGCGTTTCTCTCAGCCCGTCGCAATCTTCGTCGGGCTCGGCTTTCCGCGCGAGTTAAACACCGTCTTCGAGGCCTATCAGTTTCTCGACGAATGGACGGGCAGCCGCAGCCCGACCTACGCGACGACCCTCGCGCTGTGCCGGGCGGCGGTCGCGGGTGAACAGGATGCCGAAGCCGCACGCGTCGCCTTCGAAGCGTTCGCGAGGTCGCGCGGCATTCTCGCTGCCGAAGCGATGGAACTGGCCGCGGCGCGCGCCGCGCAGGAATGGATGGCGGCGTGATCGATCGCTATCGATCTCTCAAAACTTCCGGCTGACATAAGGCGATCCGCCGAGGCCGAACCGCCACTGCGCCTCCACGCCCTTCGTGATGCCGATCCTGCGTCCGCTCAGGATAGCGGCCGCGTTGGTTTCCGAGGCGGCAAACTCGAAGGGCGGCGCGATGAGCGACAGGCCGTTATGCGAGGCGTCGACGCCCATCGCCTGGCAGAGCTTGCCCGGGCCGGAGCAGAGCAGCCTGTCCTCGTCGGTTCCCCGCCTGTCGCGCATGGCGGCGATGCCGGATTGCGGCTGGATCGCGCGGATCAGCACCGCGCTGCCAGGCAGGCACACCGCATTCAGGCACCAATGCAAGCCGTAGGAGCGATAGACATAGGCCGTGCCGGGGGCGCCATACATCGGCGCGTTCCGCGGCGTGCGGCCGCGATAGCTGTGCGAGGCCGGATCGTCGGGGCGATAGGCCTCGGTCTCGACAATGATGCCGCCGACGCCGGCGAGGCCGAGCCGCGCGCCGATCAAGGCGCGCGCCACCGTTACGGCTTCGCGCGCGAAGAAATTGTGGTGCTGGTCGGCGTGAGCGCTAGGCGGCATGGCGGTCAACGCTCGTCAGGTAAGCCATGATCATCCTGCGGCACTGATCCATCGCGCGTTCGCCGGCGACGCTGACGGGGTGCCGTTCGACGGCGCGGTGGACCACGTTCTCCAGGAGCGTCTCGATGAGGGCCGCCGCATCGCCCAGATCGAGGTCGGGCGCGATCTCGCGCCGGTGCCGCGCCAGCTGGTTTTTGATGATCCGGTCGCCGACCTCGCGGACCTTTTCCGCGCGATAGCGCCGCGCCAGCGAAGAACCCCAAGCGGGTTCCGCGCGGCTTTGCCTGCGCTGCCGTGCCGGGATTCAAATCCTCGGACCTGCCGAACGATCGACGGCCCTGCTCGCGACGGCAAAGACAATCCGGGCCAAGGCAATCCCGATGAGCCCGGCCGCCGCTTTCACGAGCGCATCCTGGAGCCCGGCATGCCGGCCGGGATCGACCGCCTGCAGCAATTCCAATAGGCCGGCCGCGGCGCAGACAAACAGCATTGCGTGCATCAGGCGGGCGCGGAATCCGAAGGCCAAGGCAAGGCCGAACAGGGCATAGGCGAGAGCGCGTTCCATGTTCGCTTCACCGAGGTGCGGGCGCATTTGGACGGGTGAGAGGGTGGCAAACGTGATGGCCGCCAGCAGCACGAGGGCGGTAAAACGGGAGATCGAGGTCATTCCCCGCTCATACAAGTGGCAAGCCGGCATAACAATACAGGGCGCTACGCGGCACACGCAAACCGCCGGCGAAAGCTGTCCGGCCGTCCCTGCGCACCGTCTCAGTTCAGCGTTTCATGGAAAAGGTGAACTGCCCTGTCTCTCTGTTCCGACGCAATTCCGGCCGGAGAATGCGCCTCCTTTCCAGCCCGCTCACCCCAGCAGGTTGCGCGCCGCGCGCATGAAGATCTTCGAGCCGATCGGGATCAGGTCGTCCGGGAAATCGTAGTCGGGATTGTGCAGCGCCGGGTAGTGCTCGCCGGCGCCGAGGAAGAACATCGCCGACTTCGCGCTGTGGCCGAAGATGCCGAAATCCTCCGAGGCGCGCATCGGCAAGGCTGCCTCGCCGCGCGACACGCCTTCCTCGTCCAGCGCGCGCTCGAGATGCTCCACCGCGTCCGGCGCGTTGACGCTGGCCACGAAAATCTCGTGGTAGTCGTGGCGGACGGAAAGGCCGTGTTGGGCGGCGATTCTTGCCGCCAGCGCCTCCGCCGCTGCAACCAACTCCGCCATGCGCTCGTCGCGGCGGGTGCGCAGCGTCGCCCACACCTCGGCATAGCCGGGCGCAATGCCGAACACCGCTTCGCCCATCGAGCAATGGGTGACGGTGACCATAGCGAAATCGTCGTCGGCGAAAATGCCGCGCCCGAGCGTCGGCAATTGAGGCATCAGCTCACTCACCGCCAGCATCGGCGAGCTGCCGGTTTCGGGCATGGAGGAATGCGCGGTCTTGCCTTCGAGCACGATCCGCATGCCGCGCGAGGCGCAATTCACCACGCCGGGTTTGAGCCGCACTTCGCCGAACGGCACGCCCGGCAGATTGTGCAGCGAGAAGGCGAAGTCAGGCTGGATCTCGGAAAAGCGTGGATCGGCGACGACGCCGGCCGCGCCATTGCCGGTCTCTTCCGCCGGCTGGAACATCAGCACCACGCGGCCGCGCGCCGGCCTTTGGCGCCCGAACTGGCGGCCGAGCGCAGCCAGGATCGCTGTGTGCCCGTCATGGCCGCACATATGCGACTTGCCCGGTACCTGCGAGGCATGCGCGACGCCCGAAAGCTCATGGATCGGCAGCGCGTCGAGCTCGGAGCGAAACAGCACCGTCGGCCCGGCTTGCCCGCTGTCATAGACCGCCGCCACGCCATGGCCGCCGAGCCCGGTCAGTACCTTGTCGGGCCCGGTATCGGCGAGGAAGTCGACGACCTCCTTCGCCGTCTTCTCCTCTTCGTTGGAGATTTCCGGCTGCCGATGCAGCTTGCGCCTCCATTCCGTCAGCTCGACCAGGTCTCGGTTGGTCAGGGTCACGTTCGTCTCCGCGTGGTTTGCAGCTAACACAAACACAATAGGGTTCTGCTCGCGCCGTGCCATGCCGATCAATTCAAATAGTCCATGCGCGAATTCGCTGACGCAGCTTGACACATCCAGCGACTATCCCAACGATTTCCGTTGCCAAAGCTCAAAGCGCTACTAGTCGCGGCGCGCTTGGTCGTGGGGCGTAGAAATGAGCGGTGCGGGCGAAAACCTCGATCTAAAGGAAATCAACGCAATTCGCGCCTTGCTGGCGTCGAAGCCGCGGCCGGTGGGCTGGGACGAACGCCGGGCGCGGCTCGACGAGGTCGGCTCGTCCTGGCCGGTTGCGGGCGATATACGATGCGCGGCGGTGGTCTTCGACGGCCTCGCCGCGGAGTGGTCCCTGGCGCCCGGGTCCGGCACGGACAAGGTGCTGCTCTTCTTCCACGGTGGCGGTTACTGCTCCGGCTCGATCAAAAGCCATCGTCGAATGGTGACCGAGGCCGGCCGGGCAATGAGAATGCGCACGCTTGCGGTCGGGTATCGGCGCGCCCCGGAACATCCCTTTCCCGCGCAGCACGAAGACGCGCTCGCGGCGTGGCGCTTCCTCGCCGAGCAAGAGATCGCGCCGGATCGCATCGTTGTCGGCGGAGACAGTGCCGGCGGCAATCTCAGCCTGTCACTGGTCGGCCGGTTGCGCGCGGCGGGCGAGCGGTTGCCGAGCTGCCTTTGGCTGGTCTCGCCCTGGACGGATCTTTCGATGTCGGGCACGACATTGTCAGCCAAGGATGCGATCGACCCCATCATCCACCGGGCCTATCTGGAGGAACTGGCGGGCGCCTATGTTCCGCGTGATGTGGACCGGCGCGATCCGCTGATCTCGCCCTTGTTTGCCGATCTGACCGGATTTCCTCCAATGCTGATCCAGGTCGGTTCCGCCGAAACGCTGCTGTCGGACGCGACGCGGCTCGCCGAGGCCGCCGGCATAGCGGACGTCGAGGCACGCCTCGAAATCTGGCCGCATATGATCCATGCCTGGCCGGTCTGGAATGCGCAATTGAGCGCCGGGCGGCGCGCGCTTCTGAGCGCGGGCAGCTTTGCCCGCGAATTTGTGTAGGCACCGGCGGCCAGGCAGGATTGGCATGTTCCCGACCTGACTGCCTTGATGCTGGGGCCGCGCCTGGCAGCTCGATGTCCCGCCCACTCGCGCCCTGCATTTCGACCATTCAGGTAGAGCTTTGGTTCGCGTGTGAGTTCGCCGAGCCCGGCTCGTCGACGCGAAGTTGTCGGCCGCGAGCCGCTAAGCCTTGAAGCTGAACAACCGGAAAAGGTTCGAAGGACTCCTGTAGTGCTCACGCACCTCGCGGAAGCCGGCCCGCCGGCCAAGATTCCGCCAGGAAGACGCCGTCTCAGGGTAATCCATGCTATGCACGTGGGTGGCGAGCAGCAGCCATTCGAGGCTGCTGAGCGCTGAAAAATCTTTGCGCTGCCGTTCCCATCGTCTCATCCAGCCGGCCCGGCTCTCCCACATTTTGCATGTGTTCTCGTAGACCAGAAGCGTCCCGGATGGGCGGACAAGGCGCCGCAGCTGGTGCATGACCTCGAGTTTCTTGTCGAAGCGTAAATGGTGCAAGGACAGGCCGATCCAGGCGAAATCGACAGGCTCCTCCGAGGCGGTCAGCCACTCTACGAAATCCCCGCGCCGCAGTTCGGCGGCGCATGACAGACCGGCGACATTGGCGGTTGCCTCATCGAGCGCTGTCCGCGACAGGTCGATGCCGACATAGCGACCGACGGGCAAGCCCTCCAAGGCAGCCGCACTGAACGAGGCGTCTCCGCACGCAAGGTCCAGGAAAGTGAAGCCAGGGCGTTGGTTTTGCAGCAACTGGCGAAGCACCGCATAAGCTTCACGATGAAACAGGTAGTTGTTGTCCAGAACCTTGCGATAGATGCCCCACATTTCTTGGAACAGGGCAGAGGGGGGCACGGCAACTTCGATCTTGGTGGCGGCGGTCATGGGATCGCTCCTCTCGGTCAGGAGCAATCAAGGTGAAATGCGGGCCGCTAAATGTAGCGAACCGAGGTGCTAAAACTTCCGAAAACTTCCAAAAAACGCCTCATTGCATTAGCGTGAGCTGATGGAGGAGCGGCGCTACAGTTTTGGTCCTTTCTTGCTCGATGCGGGAGCGGGAATGCTTTACCGACGCGGAGTGCCGATTTCGGTAGGCTACCGGGCCATGCTGCTTCTGGAGCGCCTGCTGCGCTCGGCCGGAGTCGTGGTCGGTAAGGACGAACTGCTCGATGCAGCCTGGAACGGACTGGCGGTCGAGGAGGGCAACCTGTCGGTGCAGATCGCCGCCTTGCGCAAGGTCCTGGGCGAGGGACCCGACGCCTCGCATTCGATCCTGTCGGTCGCGCGCGTGGGCTACCGGCTGACCGGCGAGGTGCGGCTTGACGCAAGCGATACGCGAAACGGTGCAGCCGAATCGGACGAAGGGCCGTCCATCGCGGTGACCCGTTTTCGCCTGATCGGCGACGATCCCGAAAAGTCCTACTTTGCCGACGGCCTGTCGGAGGACATCATCACCGGCCTGTCGCGGTTGCGAGGTCTGCATGTGCGTGACCGGAGTTCTTCCTTTGCCTATGACCCGCAGCACATCGAGCTCGATCGCCTGCGCCGCGAGTTGAAAGTCCGCTACGTCCTGCAGGGCAGCGTGCGCCAGTCCGGGCAGGCCCTGAGGATCACGGCGACGCTGAGCGATGCCAGCGCGGGTACGCAGGTGTGGGCGGAACGCTTCGATGTCGAGAGCGGCGATTTCCTGGCGTTGCAAGACCAGATCACCCACAAGGTCATGGCTTCGATCGAGCCCCAGCTTTACGAAGCCGAGCGTCTGCGCCTCCATAGCCGTCCCGCCGAGAGGCTCGACGCCTGGGGCTTTGTGATGAAGGCCATGCCCCATGTCTGGACGTGGGGATCCGAGAAAGACCTCGACATGGCCGAGGGTCTGCTCGTCAAGGCGCTTGAGATCGATCCCGATTATGCCCGCGCCAACAGCCTTCTTGCCTGGACGACCGGCGCGCGGGCAGCGCTTGGCCTGACGCCGAAACCCCGTGAGCTGTTGGCCTCCGCTTTGACGAGGGCACAAGCGGCGGTTGTGCGCGATCAGGACGATCCCTGGGCGCATCTTTCGGCCGGCTATGTTCACATGGTGTCGCGAAATTTTCGCTCGGCGGTAGACGAATTGCTGGAGGCGATCGAACGCAATCCTGGGCTCTCGCTCGCGCACTGCATTCTGGGTTCCACCTATGGCTATGGCGACATGGCGGAGGATGGCTTGCATCACCTGGCGATTGCCGCGCGGCTCAGCCCGCGGGATTTCATTCAGGCGGCGATCTTTTCCACCATGGGTATCTGCCACTTCACCGCGGGACGGTTCGATGTGGCGGCCGATCTGGAGCGCCGGGCCGTTCAGCTTCGGCCGGCTTTCGGCACCGCTTGGCGGACTTATGCGGCAACGGCTGCCCTTGCCGGCGATGTCGCCACCGCCGCCGCGGCGTTGAAGGAGGCCCTGCGGCTACAGCCGAACCTCTCGGTGGCCTGGGTCGACGAGCACCACCCCATCGTCAGGCCCGAAAAGCGCGCTCTCTACATCAGCGGACTTCGCATGGCGGGGTTGGCCTAGCTTTGGCTTCAATTGGGTCTTGGTGGTCACGTCGCAGGCCCCGCCTGGCCGATTGCGCACTGTGCCAACAAAGCCATACGATCGAACCATGCCGCACTATCCAGACGCAATGCCCCTGTCCAAGACCCTGTTCGAACGTGCCAAGAAGGTGATGCCGGGCGGCAACACGCGCACCACGGTCTTTGTCGATCCGTTTCCGATCTATGCCTCGCGCGGCGAGGGGTGCAGGGTCTGGGATGTGGACGGCAACGTCTATTACGACTGCATCAACAATTTCACCTCGATGATCCATGGCTACACGCAACCGGATGTGGCCGCCGCGGTGATCGACCAGCTGCCGTTCGGCACGGCCTTCGGTGCGCCGACGGTCAGCGAGATCGAGCTTGCCGAGCTGCTGGTCGAGCGGTTGTCCTCGGTCGACCGGATCCGCTTCGCCAACTCCGGGACCGAGGGGGTGATGATGGCCATCAAGGCCGCGCGCGCTTTCACCGGGCGGCCGAAGATCGTCAAGATCGAGGGCGCCTATCACGGCTCCTACGACTTCGCCGAAGTCAGCCTTGACAGTACTCCCGCCAATTGGGGAGACATGCCGAATTCCACGCCCTATGCGAGGGGCACGCCGCGCGGGGTGCTGGACGATGTGATCGCCGTGCCCTTCAACGACAGCGAAGCGCTGCGCGCGGTCTTCGCCGCTGAGCGCAATACCATCGCCGGCGTGCTGATCGATCCCATGCCGAACCGCGCCGGTCTCATTCCTGCGCGGCAGGATTACCTGCGCGCCATGGTCGAGATCGCCCATGCGGCGGGTGCCCTGGTCATCTTCGACGAGGTGATTTCCTTCCGCCTCGGATATTCGGGCGCGCAGGGGCTGTGGGGCATCCAGCCCGACCTGACGGCGCTGGGCAAGATCATCGGCGGAGGCTTTCCCGTGGGTGCCGTCGGCGGCCGGGCCGACATCATGGCGGTGTTCGATCCGACCCAGGGCAAGCCCGCTTTGCCGCATGGCGGCACCTTCACCGCCAATCCGGTGACGATGCGCGCCGGGCTTGCCGCGATGCGGGCGCTGACCAGGGAAAGCTTTGCCCACCTCGATCGCCTCGGCGCGTTGTTGCGCGACGGGATCGCGGCCTCATTGGGCAAGCATGGTCTTGCCGGCCAATGCGTCGGCCTGGGCTCGCTCTTCAAGGTCCATTTCACGTCGCATCCGGTCACGGATTACCGGTCCGTCTATCCGGGCCGGGCCGAACGCAGGAAGCTCGATGCCTTCCACAAGGGCTTGCTTGGCCGCGGCGTCTTGTCGGCCAGCTATGGCCTGTTCGCGCTGTCGACACCGATGACCGAGGCGGACGCCCGCGCCATTCTGCAGGCGATCGACGAGACCCTGGGCGAGATCGCTCGCCAGTCCTGAGACAGGCCGACAGGAGGATCACGGATGACAGCTTCTCCTCATGTGGTGGTGATCGGCGCCGGCACGTTGGGTTTGTGCTCGGCCCTCCACCTTGTCGAACAGGGCGCGCGCGTGACCGTGCTCGAAGGCCAGTCGATCGCCTCCGGATCGAGCGGCAGGTCGGTCGGCGTGGTCGGGTCGCAATTCACCGATCCGTTCGAGATCATGCTTCGCGTTCATGCGCTGCGCCGCTTCCGCCAATGGGAGAGCCAGGGGCTTGGCTTCAACCATATCGGCTACCTGCGGCTGGCGCGCACGCGGAAGCAGATGGAGCTGTTTGCAAAGTCGGTGGAACTTCAGGAAGCGGCCGGCCTGCGCTCGCGACTCTATCGTGCGAACGAACTCACGGAACTCGTGCCGCATATCGACCCGGATGGCCTGGAGGGTGGGCTGTTCGGGCCCGACAATGGCTTCCTCGACCCTCACGAGATGTGCACTTTCCTGGCGCAGGCGGTCCGCGCAGAGGGCGGCGAAATCCGCCAGTATCGCAAGCTGCTCGGGGTAAGGCGGCGAGCGCGCGGCTACACGCTGGAGACCAGCGGCGATCCGATCGATTGCGATGTCGTGGTCAATGCGGCAGGAGCCTGGGCGCCTCAGGTCGCCGAGCTCTTCGGCCAGCGCCTGCACATTTGGCCCGAGCGTCACGAGGCGGTCGTCATCCATCTCGACGAGCCGCTCGGCTACACGATGCCGATGGTCATGGATCTGGTGAACGGCGAGGGAAGCGGCCTCAATTTCCGCCATGAGAAAAGCACCGAACTGATCGCCGAGATCCACAAGGTGGACTCGCTCGCGCCGGAGGATCCCGACAATTACAACGACCAGTGCGA
>NZ_RZSF01000215.1:0-11700 GCF_004023325.1 Mesorhizobium sp. M1A.F.Ca.ET.072.01.1.1
GGGTAGTGGCACTCAATGCCTGAAGTGCCGCACGCCGGTGAACACCATGGCGATGCCGTGCTCGTCGGCGGCGGCGATCACGTCCTCGTCGCGCATCGAGCCGCCGGGCTGGATCACGGCCGTGGCGCCGGCCTCGATGGCCGACAGCAGGCCGTCGGCGAAGGGGAAGAAGGCGTCGGAAGCGACGACCGAACCCCTGGTCAGCGGCTCGGCCAGGCCAGCCGCCTCGGCAGCGTCGAGCGCCTTGCGGGCGGCGATGCGCGAGGAATCGACGCGGCTCATCTGGCCGGCGCCGATGCCGACGGTCGAGCCGTCCTTGACGTAGACGATGGCATTCGACTTGACGTGCTTGGCGACGCGGAAGGCAAATTTAAGGTCGGCCATCTCGGCCGGAGTCGGCGCGCGTTTCGTCACCACCTTGAGCTCGAGGTCGTCGACCACCGCATCGTCGCGGCTTTGCACCAGCAGCCCGCCGGCGACCGATTTGGCAACCGTGCCGGCGGCGCGCGGGTCGGGCAGGCCGCCGGTGACCAGAAGGCGCAAGTTCTTCTTCGCCGCTATGATCGCCGCGGCCTCGTCGGTGGCATCGGGCGCGATGATGACCTCGGTGAAGGTCTTCACGATCTCTTCCGCTGCCTCTGCGTCGAGCATGCGGTTCATGGCGACGATGCCGCCAAAGGCCGAGACCGGATCGCAGGCCAGCGCCTTTGCGTAAGCCGCCTTCAGCGTCGCGCCCTCGGCCACACCACACGGGTTGGCGTGCTTGATGATGGCTATCGCCGCCGACCGGGTCGGATCGAATTCACCGACCAGTTCGAAGGCGGCGTCGGTATCGTTGATGTTGTTGTAGGAAAGCTGCTTGCCCTGCAGCTGCCTGGCGGTCGCGACGCCCGGGCGCTTGTCGCCGGAGAGATAGAAGCCGGCGCCCTGATGCGGGTTCTCGCCATAGCGCATCACCTGGTCGAGACGGCCGCCGAAGGCGCGCCAGGTCGGATGCTCGATTTCGAGCGTGTCGGCAAACCAGCCGGAGATCGCCGCATCGTAGGTCGCGGTGCGGGCAAAGGCCTTCGCCGCCAGCTTCTTGCGGAAATCGAGCGACAGCGAGCCGAGATTCATCTCCAGCGCGTTGAGCACCGATGCATAGTCGGCAGGGTCGGTGACGATGGCGACATAGGCGTGGTTCTTGGCCGAGGCGCGGATCATCGCCGGGCCGCCGATGTCGATGTTTTCCACGATCGAGGCGTAGCCGGCGCCGGAGCGGCGGACCTCCTCGAACGGGTAGAGGTTGGACACGACGAGGTCGATCGGCTGGATGTGGTGGTCGTGCATCGCTTTCGCGTGCTCGGGGTCGTCGCGCACGCCGAGCAGGGCGCCATGCACCGAGGGATGCAAGGTCTTGACGCGACCGTCCATGATCTCGGGAAAGCCGGTCAGCTCCGAAACATCGCGTACGGCCAGGCCGGCCCCGGCGATCTCCTTCGCGGTGCCGCCGGTGGAGACCAGCTCGACGCCGGCGGCGGCAAGGGCTTTGGCAAAGTCGATCAAACCGGTCTTGTCGAAAACGGAAAGCAGCGCGCGGCGAATCGGAACGAGGTCGGGCGCCGGAATGTTCTTGGCGGGGACGGCCATGGCTGGCGGCCTTTCAAGGCTGGTTGGGAACGTTCGCGGGCCGTAGCATATGAGGCTCGGAAATCAAGCGCGCAACTCGGGTTCCTTGGCCGCGAATCAATTGTTCTCGGGATAGCCGGCGACGGCGGCGCGCGTCAGCTGCCAGTGCACCTCGGCGATCTCCGAGGCCTTGAAGGCAAGCACGATCTGCCGGCTGCGGCGCGGTCCGCCGAGCCCGGCGAAATAGATGGATTCCTCGATTTCCGGCGCCACTTCGGCACAAGTGAACACCCAGGTGTCGCCCTGGGAGGCCGCCAGGGTCAGGCGGCCCTGCTCGTCGTGCAGCAGGCCGATGTCGGGATGGGTATGGAAGCGCACGGTGACGAAGTCGCGGCCATTGTTGCGGATCGCCGCACCTCCGGGGCGAAGGAAGCGGTCGCGGCCGGTCAGCACATTGCCGTTCTCCGCCAGCTTCAGCTCCCGCTCGTGCAGCAAGCCGAAGCGCGCGGCATAGCCGTCGTGGCGCGCGACAAAGCCCTGCACACCCTTCTGGTCGATGCGCTTGCAGGGCACGTGCTGGGGGCCGCCGATCAGCGGCGAGCCGAGCAGGTCGCTGACCCGCAACGAGTGACTGAAGCGCGCCGAGGACGTGTCGTTGACGGTGGCTGTCGAATGCGCGGCGGTGGCGCGGGCGAGCGGCCGGAATTCGGCGGCGCCATAGGTGTCGATGCCTGCGTTGACGATGAAATGCTGGCGCCCGGAGGAAAGCTCGAAGGCGAGGCAGCCGGCATGCGCCGCGTTGGAGATGTCGACAGGCGGCGGCAGGCCGGTGTCGGCAATCACCGTGACGCCGCCCATCGACAGGCGCTCATAGCCGGAATGGGGCGCGTGCAGCAGCGGCGCGCCGACCGTGTCGTCATGACGCAGGATGGTGGCGATGCGATCGTGGATGGTGGCGCCCATGCCGTTGAAGCGGGCAAGGCTGCCGTCCTGGTGGCGGAAGAAGCGCAGCGCCGGCAGCATGCGGTCGATGGCGTTGATCAGCGCCGGCGGCGGCGCCTCGGCCTGGTTGGCATAGGTCTGGCGCAACGGCAGAAGGTCGGCCAGCAATTCCAGCACCGTCATCGGGTTGCGCGAGATGTGACCGCCGTCCGGCAGGATCTGGTGGTCGAGCTCCTCGGCCAGGTTGCGCGTGGCGGCGCGCAGCGCCGAGGCCGGCGCGGGTAGCGACAGGGTGGAGAAGGCGAGCGCGATGCGAGCGCGCAGCCTGTCCTTGCCGTCCGGCATCTCGCGCGCCATCGATCTGAGATAGCGGATCTGCATGGCGAGCGATTTGAGGAAGGCGCGGTAGAACGGGAATTCAGCGCCTTGCAGCACGACCGAGGAATGCTGGAGCCAGGCAATCACCCGCTTGGCTGTCGTGCCAGGCTCCCAGGCGACGCCCGATATCTGGTTGCCGTGCATGACGATCCAGTCCGAGACCAGGGCGCGAGCGTTGGCGGCGGCGAGCTCGGTGCCTGCGGCGCGCATATGGCGCAGCCAGCGGAAGCCGTGCAGCGACTTTTGCCAGCCGCGGTTGGGCACATTGATCTGGAAAGGCGATTTGCCGCCGGTCTCGACCATGTGGCCGGACAGCGGATAGCGGCCATAGTAGATTTCGAGCGCGATCTGCGGGTCGGCGAGCCTCAGATCCGGCGGCGCGATGAGGACGCGCTCGGGCGTGCGGCCGGAATAACGCCAGCGATAGATAGGACCGGCACGAAGGCGCCGGCGCGTTTTGCGCCAGAACTCCCTCGCGACAAGCGTCCAAAGACGCGTCGTGCTGCCGGCAGCAAGTGCCAAAACCCCTCCTGATAGTCGTCAGCCCCTAAGCACAAGCTTATATGATTCAAGAACTTATGCGAAGGCGGATTTCGCCGAAGTGAACCCCTTCACGCGGCCATGGCCTGGGCGTCGCTAAAAAAGTCGGCAAGATTTATGCAATAACGTCCCAAATCGTCCTTCTCATGCGGGCGGCAAAGAAGCCGTCGAGCCCCGAAACCCCCGGTGAATTCAGCACCAAATCGGCGGGGGTGGTGCGCAGCGTGCCATCGGGCGTGAGGAAGGGATCGAGGCCGGCGAATTCACCCGCTTGGATCGGATCGGCGATCACGCCGCGAGTTCCGGCAAGGAAGACGCGATAGAGCTCATCGCCCTCGATCGGGTCGAGCGAGCAATTGGAAAAGACGAGCCGTCCGCCCGGTTTGACGAGAGTGACGGCGTGAGCGAGCAGGCGCCGCTGCAGCGTGGCGAGCTTCTCGACATCGGCCATGGTTTTGGTCCACGGCACGTCGGGATGCCGGCGCACGGTGCCGGTCGAGGAGCAGGGCGCGTCGAGCAGCACGGCGTCGAACGGCTCCGCCGGCCGGTAGTCGAGCAGGTCGGTGTGCGCCAGTTCGGCCGAAAGGCCGAGGCGTTTTAGGTTCTCACCCAGCCTGGCCAGCCGGTTCTTTGAACTGTCGACGGCGGTGACGTTCGCGCCGGCGAGGATCAGCTGGGCCGTCTTGCCGCCGGGCGCGGCGCAAAGATCGGCGATGCGTTGTCCCTCGATGGCGCCGAAAAGGCGCGCGGGCAGGGCTGCCGCCGCATCCTGCAACCACCAGGCGCCCTCGGCGAAGCCGGGCAGATCGGTGACGCCGGTCTGCAGCTTCTCGACGCGCACCGTGCCGGTCGGCAGCACGATGCCGCCCAGCTTCTCCGCCCAGAGCGAAGGGTCGGTTTTAACGGTGAAATCGACCGGAGCCTCATGGCGATGTGCGGCAAGAATGGCCTCCGCCCTGGCGGCGCCATAGGCTGTGGCCAGTCGGTCTGCGAACCACTGGGGCGCCTCGGTCGTCGCGGCGAGCGTCGGCGCCAGCTCGGCGCCCTTGGCACGCGCCAGCGAGCGCAGCACGCCGTTGACGAGACCGGAGAAACGCAGCGTGCGTGGGTCGGACTTGGCGTGGGTGACGGCGAGGTCGACGGCGGCGCTGTCGGGGATGTCGAGAAACAGGATCTGCGCGGCGGCCACGTGCAGGATGTGCGAGAGCACGGTGGCGTTGGCCGGCAACGGCCTTTCCAGACGCCTTGCAAGCAGTCCGGCAATGGTCATGCGGTGACGCAGCGCCGTGACCAGAATGGCGCGCACCAATGCGCGGTCGCGTTGGTCGAGCGCCTTGTATTGCGGGTGGCCGTGCTCGTTGTCGGTCAGGCCGTCGAGCGGGGTATGGGCATCGATGACGGCGGCAAGCAGGCGGGCGGCCGCCTTGCGCGCCGCGAGGCCGGCGACCGTTTCGCTCGCACTTGCGTCACCTCTGCCTTGGGTTTGCGGTCGGCGCTTCGCTCCGCTCACGACCACGGACCTTTGGATCCTCCGCCGCGGGGGCCGGTCGGGTTGCGACCCCAGGGATTGGGCTTCGGCCGCTCCGGCTCGGCCGGCTGGCTCCATGGCCCTGCCTGCGGCTCGTCCGGCTGGCCTGGCGCAGGGGCTTCGCGCCGCGCGGCTTGGGCGGCACCGCTCATCTCGCGCGCCATCTGCTGCAGGGCGGCGATGCGGTTCTCTGTGCTCGGGTGGGTCGAGAACAGATTGTCCATGCGCTCACCGTGCAACGGATTGATGATGAACAGATGTGCCATCGCCGGATTGCGCTCGGCATCCGGATTGGGAATGCGCTCGGCGCCGCGCGCGATCTTGTCGAGCGCCGAGGCGAGCCACAACGGATTTCCGCAAATTTCGGCGCCGCGCCGGTCGGCCTCGTATTCGCGGGTGCGGCTCACCGCCATTTGCACGATCATGGCGGCAAAGGGCGCAACGAGCATGGCGACAAGCACGCCGACGAAGCCCAGCGGATTGTTGTTTTCGCGGCTGCCGCCGAAGAAGAAGGCGAAATTGCCGAGCATCGAGATCGCGCCGGCAAGCGTGGCGACAATCGTCATGGTGAGCGTGTCGCGATGCTGCACATGGGCGAGTTCATGCGCCATCACCGCCGCTACCTCTTCGTGGCTGAGCCGCTCCAGCAGGCCGGTCGATGCGGCCACAGCGGCGTTTTCGGGATTGCGGCCAGTGGCGAAGGCGTTCGGCTGCGGACTGTCGATCAGATAGGTCTTCGGCATCGGCAGGCCCGCCTGCTTGGCCAGCGCCTCAACGATCGCATAATATTCGGGAGCGTTCCTCTCGTCGACCTCGATGGCGCGGTTCATCGACAGCACCATCTTGTCGGCATTCCAGTAGCTGAACAGGTTCATGCCGGCGGCGAACAGCAAGGCGATCACCATGCCGCCGGTGCCGCCGATCAGAAAGCCGACGCCCATGAACAGCGCGGTCATCGCGGCAAGGAGCATGGCGGTGCGAAGCGTATTCATCGTCTCTTCCGTCTGGCGTGGTGGCGAATAGGGGTCGATCCTGCCATTGTCATGGCTATATCATGGGAAAGGCCGGTCCCCGTTTCAATCGGCAGGAAGCATCGCATGACCGAACAACCCAACAAAACCGAAGCCGCCGAAGGCGACAAGCCGCAAAGGACGCTGACGCTTGAGGCGCAGCGCGCATTGGCGGAAGCCGAAGCCCGGCGGAAGGCATACCGCGAGGCGGAAGCCCGCCTGCCGAAAGAGCTCGGCGGCCGCGGCGGCAAGGAACCCGGGCGCTACGGCGACTGGGAGGTGAAGGGCCTGGCCACCGATTTCTAATGACACTCGATGCGCGTCGCGCTGAAGCGGATTCAGGCGACGCGCTTTAAGTGCTTGTTTGTGCTGCCGTCTTCGCAAAACCGCTGCACACCGCGACATACGTCAGGCCGCGTCGCGCTGCGGCTCGATGATCATCCAGCCATTGTCGTCCGTGGCGACGCCGAGGGCATCGTAGGTGGCGATGCTGGCGTGCTGCGTCACGACCGGATGGACATGCGTGGCGCTGATCACCATCACCGAGGCGCCGGAGGCTTCGCCCGCGGCGATGCCGGCCGGGGCATCCTCGAAGACGAGGCAATCGCGCGCCTCGACGCCGAGACGCTTTGCCGCCAAAAGAAAACAGTCGGGCGCCGGCTTGCCGCGGGTGACGTCCTCGGCCGAGACCATGATGGCCGGCACCGGAATGCCGGCCGCCGCCATACGCAGCAGCGCGAGTTCCCGCGGCGCCGAGGTGACGACCGCCCAGCGCTCCGGCGGCAGCGACTTGAGAAACGCCACAGCACCCGGAATCGGAACGATGCCCTCGAGGTCGGCCGCCTCGGCCTCGAGCAGCGCATCGGCTTCCACGACGGGATCGACGCCGGGAAGCTTCAGCGCGGCGATGGTCTCGATCGCGCGCTTGCCGTGGATAGTCGGCAGGAAGCTCGCGACGTCGAGGCCGTGACGGCGAGCCCACTTGGTCCACACGCGTTCCGCCGCGGCGATCGAATTGAGGACCGTGCCGTCCATGTCGAAAAGGAAAGCGGCGAACTTTCTGCCTGGGAACATCGGATATCCTGGGGGAATCGTTTTCGGGGAGCGCGAAACGCACCGCTATCCTAACCTCCGAAGCGGAGCCTGCAAAGGCGCATGCCGGCATTTCGACTCGCCGCCGGAACAACGCTCCTCATTGCGGCGTTCTCCAACCAGTCTTGCAAGACCACCAACAAGGGCAAGACCACCAACAAGGGCAAGACCACCAACAAGGGGAAGTGATGCTGATCAGGCTCGGCTACGAAATCGCCATCGAATGCGATGCCGCGACGCCGATCATCGCGCTTCTCGACATCCACCCGGATCGCCATGCCGACATCAAGCGGCAGACACGCTTTCTCACCTCGCCTTCGGTGCCGACGACCACCTATCGCGACAGCCATGGCAATATCTGCCGCCGCTTCACGGCGCCGGCCGGCGGTTTTCGCATCCTCTTTGATGGGGTGATCGAGGACAGCGGCGAGGCCGACGAGATCAACACGCTGGCGCGCGAAATGCCGGTGGCGGAGCTGCCGGACGAGGTGCTCGTCTACCTGCTCGGCAGCCGCTATTGCGAAACCGATCACCTCAGCAACCTCGCCTGGGAGCTGTTCGGCCACCTGCCGCCCGGCTGGGCGCGCGCGCAGGCGATCGTCGACTATGTCCATAGCCGGCTTTCGTTCGGCTACGGCTATGCCCGCGCCACCCGCACGGCGGCGCAGGCGCATGAGGAGCGCGTCGGCGTTTGCCGCGACTTCGCGCATCTTTCGATCGCGCTCTGCCGCGCGATAAACATTCCAGCGCGCTATGTGAACGGCTATCTCGGCGATATCGGCGTGCCGGCCGATCCGGCGCCGATGGATTTCTCAGCTTGGATGGAAGTGTTCCTCGACGGGAAATGGTACGCGTTCGATCCGCGCCACAATCGTCCAAGGATCGGCCGCGTCGTGATCGCGCGCGGCCGCGACGCCACCGACGTGCCGCTGCTGCACAGCTTCGGCCCGCATCGGCTTACCCTGTTCAAGGTGTGGACCTATGAGCAGGAAGGCAACCTGTTCAAGCCGCCGCATCACGGCATCGACAGGACCGCGAGCGCCCAGATGCTCGCCTAAGCCAGGCGGCTGTTTCACTGCGGCGCCAGCACCAGCGCTGACCCGCTTTAGCACAGGGCGCGCTGTGCCGAAGCGGGAAGGGCCGCAATCGCTCCGCCACTCATGGTAAGCGCTTTATTAACGGCATTTCCCTATTGCGTTTCCATTTACCCGCCATTCACCTTCCTGTCTGCCGTGTTCCAGCAAAAACAATGAGTTAACTGTCGCTCCGCGCCTTCGAACAGAAGGGTGTCCGTGTCTGGCCGAAATCCTGCAGCGCTTCCGTTGAGCGGCACCGAAGCCGCAGCAGGCGGGGGTGAGGATGCGGCAGTTGAAAGGTCTCGCTCGTGGGGTGGACGGCTTTGCGCGGGATCGCGGAGGCAATTTCGCGGTTCTGTTTGGGGCTGCCGCATCGGTGCTGGCGCTGGGGGTGGGATTCGCAGTCAATATCGCGCAGGTCTACAATGCGAGATCGAGTCTGCAGAGCGTCGTCGATGCCGCTGTGACTTCGACGGCACGCGATCTCACCCTAGGCATCATCAAGGAAGCCGATGCCAACGCATCGGTACAGGCATTTCTCGACGCCAACAGCGCGGCCGGCATCTTGCAGGCCGACCAGATCGTGCTCGACAAGCTCACCATCGACAGGACATCGAAGACCGTGCAGGTGAATGCGCATGCCGATGTCGGCCTCTATTTTCCGCTGTTCAGCGTTGGCGATATGCAGCGTGTCGCCGCCTCGACCACCGCGCTCTATTCGGACAAGAAGATCGAGGTGGCGCTGATGCTCGACATCACCGGCTCCATGGCGGCCAACAAGCGCGCCAAGACCAATAAGATCGGCGACCTGCAGGCGGCCGCGTCGCAGACGGTCAAGGATCTCCTCGGACAGAACCGGGATCCCAGCGAGCCTCGGGTCCGGGTGGCGATCGTCCCCTATGCCGAGGCCGTCAACACTGGCGGCCTCGCCGACACCGTCTTCGTCGAGACGTCGACCGGACCGAAGCTGCCGCCGCCGATCGATGCGCCCCTTGCCGTTTCCGTGACGACCGCGCCTGACAAATGCGCCACTGAACGCAAGGACAAGGACGGCTATGCCGATTATTCGTCCGACGGCCCGTATACGCTGCGGCAGGACAACAATGGCAGGACCTATCAGGCCAAGGTCAACCGCGACTACCGCATGAAAGTGTGTCCATCCGCGGCGCTGGTTCCGCTGACGGCCGATCAGAACAAGCTGCTCACGGCCATCGGTCATTTCCAAGCTGCGGGCGTGACGGCAGGTGGCATTGCCGCGCAATGGGGCTATTACATGCTTTCGCCGTCCTGGCGTTCGGCCATCGCCGATGCCCGCCTGGGCGCGGGTCCGGCGAATTTCGATCCGAAGAAAGTGGCAAAGATCGCCATCCTGATGACGGATGGCCAGTTCAACACCGCCTTTGCCCGCGGGCGCGGCACGTCCGCGTCCGACGACGAGGGCCGGAGGTCGCGCGCCAATGCCGAAGCCATTTGCGAGAATATGAAGCACGACGGCATAGAGGTTTTCACCATCGGCTTCGATCTCAACGATCCGTCGATGACGACGACCGAGAGGGATCAAGCGAGATCCGTATTGAAGGACTGTGCGACCGACGACACGTCGTCGCTGAAGCATTTTTACGAGGCCGCCACGGGCACCGAACTGTCAGATGCCTTCGATCAGATCACCCGCAATATCGAGAAGCTCACCATCAATCGCTGACCCACAGGGCAGGCCGCGAGAAAAGGAAAAGGCCGCCGCTTCTTGACGAAGCAGGCGGCCTTCCGTGTTTCCGTCCATGACGCGGCTCCTGGCGGCGACCCCTTCGGGTCACCTGCCGCGCGTCTCGCGCCTTAACGGGAAGACTGCTTCCCGGAAGTGCAATCCGCTGAGCTCACGTTATGGAAAACGAAATCACTCGACATCGGATCACCTCCTTTCGGTTTGTTGAACACAGCCAAATGATGGGGTGCGTCGCGGAAAAACACAAGATGACGCTACGGAATGGCCGTGCATCGGGTGAGGATCATCCTCGCGCGATGCTTTTGCGCAACAGATCGGGATTGCGGTCGACGGGCCGGTGGACGACAGTGGCGCTCCAGGGCCGGGTTCGCCTATTGGGAGGTGGGAATGGACGCCGCCGACAGAGCCGCGCGGATCGTACGCAGGGTCGTCGAGACGTTGAAGCCGGGTTTTGCGGTCAGGCTTTGGACCGGCGAGCGGATCGGGCCCGCCGGCGGTCCGGTGCTTGCCATCAACGATCAGGACATCGTCTGGCAACTGGTGCGGCGTCCTGCCTTCTCGACGCTTGTCGAGATGTGGATTTCCAAGACCGTCGACATCGAAGAGGGCACGCTGTTCGACTTCTACGCCGTGCCCTCGCAGGGCAGGCTCAAGACGAAGCTCAGATCATTGCCCAAGCTGGAGATCCTGCGCGACCTGCCGGTGGTGCTGTTCTCGCGAAAACAGATGACGGCGCGCAGCGACCTCTCCGGCCGCAACCCCTATGTCAGCGGGTCGAACAAGGAAGCGATCCAGCATCACTACGACATTTCGAATGCCTTCTACCGGCTCTTCCTTGACGAGCACATGGTCTATAGCTGTGGGTATTTCAAGGATTTCGCCAACGGCATCGACCAGGCGCAAGTCGACAAGCTCGACCATATCTGCCGCAAGCTCAGGCTGAAGCCCGGCGAAAGGCTGCTCGATATCGGCTGCGGCTGGGGCGCGATGCTGATCCATGCAGCGAAGCATTACGGCGTCGTCGGCCATGGCGTCTCGTTGTCGCGGGCCCAGACGCAGCTTGCCCGCGAGCGCATTCGCGCCGAGGGTCTCGAGGACCGCATCACCATCGAGATCAAATCCTACGCCGAGCTCTCCGGCGCGTTCGACAAGATATCGTCCATCGGCATGTTCGAGCATCTGGGTATCGCCAATCACGACGCCTACTTTTCGGCCGTCCATCGTCTGCTCAAGCCCGGCGGCATCTATCTGCACCACGCCATCACCAGGCGCAGCAAGGGCGACATCCGCAAGACGTTGCGCAAGGGCCCGGAATACAAGGCGCTGATCAAATACATCTTCCCAGGCGGAGAGCTCGACACGATCGGCATGACGCTCGGCAATCTCGAGGCGCGTGGCTTCCTCGTCCATGATGTCGAGAACCTTCGCGAGCATTATCAGCGCACCTGCCGGCTGTGGGCCGAGCGTCTCCATGCGCGCTTCGACGAGGCGACCGCCGAGGTCGGCGAGGCGAAAGCGCGGCTATGGCTGCTCTATCTCACCGGCTGCTCGATCGCCTTCGAACGCGCCTCGGCGCAGATTTTCCAGACCGTCGCCACCAAGCGCGCGCGGGGACCAAGCGGCCTGCCGCCGACGCGTGAAGATTTGTACCGGTAGGGACAAGGCAGGTCAGGCGAACCGCACTTCCGCGCCGATCTCGACGCGTGCCGGCCGGTCGACGGTGCAATAAACGCCGATATTGTGGGCGTTGTAGCGGACCAGGTTGCGCAGGATGCCGGGGTCGTTGTCGAAGCCGTCCTGGGC
>NZ_RZSF01000216.1:0-5000 GCF_004023325.1 Mesorhizobium sp. M1A.F.Ca.ET.072.01.1.1
GCAGACGCGATGTCCCGGCCCCTTTCGCTTGCCGCTTCGGGGCCCTTCGAGTGTCGCTCACGCGGCTCTCTTGAATTTCACAGAGGGCAGAGTGAGAAGCGAACTTCTCGGCCGCCAGCGGCGCGCCGCCCTCGTTGGTGGGGCGTATATAGTCGGAGCCATTCGGGGTGTCAACAGCGATTTCGAACTTTCTCAGCATGTCGGCGAACGAATTCCAGCGATGCGCTTTGCATCCTCATTTGATGCACGTCGTTGTCCCGAAATCGCTGTGAATTTCGGGCGATATGCATTAGCCGGCTGCTATGATGGTGCCCCCGAAGTTTTATGTAGCCGTCGGCGTCGGATCGCGGCACTTTCTTGGGCGTGGCCCGACCGATTGCCGCCACGGCTAAGGGATCACCGGCTCAACTGACAGCGTCATTCCATGTGGCAGCGACTGGATAGCCGGTTCATTGCTTTGCTCGAGCAACGAATCCCGGCGAGACATCCGGGACGGTGCCCGCATTGATATGCCGCTCGATTCGTCATCGAATCGCTCCACCAGGTTTTTGGATGAGCTGCACCCAGAATGGCTGGGAAAGGACGTGGGCGAGCCGGCCGGGTTCGACGTCGGCGAAACATGTGGCGTCCATCGACAGACAGGCCAGTCGCCTTCCAAAGGTCGGTCCGGAGACTTTAACTTTCCCCTCAATCTCCCTGCCAGCCGCGAGACCTTGGCTATGCGACTAGCCGCTCAGGCCGCGACCCAGCCAGGTCGCTGGCGAGCGCGTCGAGATGCACCGAACTTAGGCCCTCTTGTATGATCGTCAGCGCCCTACCTGCCATGCGGCGGGAAAGGTATGAGAGTTCCCTCAGCCTGGCGCCGCAGCTCGATCTCCCGCGCCTCCAGTCCCCGTCGCAATTCCCGTTGCGCCGTGCGGTGCACAGACCGATCTCGTCATCGGCGGCGTCAATCGCGGCACCACCTTCGTTCAGCCGCTATCGGCCAAAACCGGTGATCTCGCGCAATGGCCAGGGTATCCCAACAGGCGCTCGAGGATATCCTTTCGATCGGGCGAGGGTGCTGTCCAACTGCGCTACCTGCAGGACGCCGCCGTGCTTGTTGCTCCCGAGGACCTCGCTGCAGCTTCGCATCCAAGCGCGCCGCCGCAAACGCAAACGGCCTGCGTTGGCGGGCCGGTCTGGATTGGTGTGGGGATTTGGCTTTTCTGCCGGCGCTGCGTCGGTTCGCTGCTTGCGGGCCTGATGACCGCTCACATCAGCCGGCCAGTATGGCCAGATACAAAAACGCCCGCACGAGGCGGGCGTTTTTGGATTGGTTGCGGGGACAGGATTTGAACCTGTGACCTTCAGGTTATGAGCCTGACGAGCTACCGGGCTGCTCCACCCCGCGTCAAGATAGAGGTAAGTTTGCGCTTACCGTATTCAAGGGACCGCCCAATGAAAGGGCCGCTTGCGCGGCCCGGGATCCCGTTTGGCGGGCCTCATGCATGTCGCTCAAAAGTGTTAGCGGTTTTGAGGCAACGACATGCATCACAACAATCGCAAGGAGAAGATTTGTCTGCATCCGGATCCGGATGTGAGATGAACGTGCGCTTGGCAGACCTGGCAGCGACCTACTCTCCCGCGTCTTGAGACGAAGTACCATCAGCGCTGGAGCGTTTCACGGCCGAGTTCGGAATGGGATCGGGTGCAGCCGCTCCGCCATAACCACCAGGTCGGCGAAACGCACGTTCAAATCGAGAAGCTGTTCAAGCGCGATCCAAAGGATCGTCGCCAAGCGCGATCCGGAGGATCGTCGCGGCGCGATCAAGGATCGTCGCCAAGCGCGATCAAGGATCGTCGCAGCGCGATCCAAAGGATCGTCGTTTTTGTGCCAAGGCGACGTCTGCATTTTGCCTACGGGCGAAGCCCGCAAGCGCGACTGCGCGTCGCCGGTCGTCCGGCGCCTTCGCGGAGCATAGGCCCGTAAGGGCCGCTCATGCGTGAGCGCTGGCAGACCATCCGACTTTGTCGGATGGATATTAGGAATGAGAACGATCAAGCCGATCGAACTATTAGTACCGGTAAGCTTCAAGCGTTGCCGCTCTTCCACACCCGGCCTATCAACGTGGTCGTCTTCCACGGTTCTCAGGGAATACTCGTTTCAAGGTGGGTTTCCCGCTTAGATGCCTTCAGCGGTTATCCCGTCCGGATATAGCTACCCTGCAATGCGGCTGGCGCCACAACAGGTCCACCAGAGATCCGTCCATCCCGGTCCTCTCGTACTAGGGACAGATCCTTTCAATATTCCTACACCCACGGCAGATAGGGACCGAACTGTCTCACGACGTTCTGAACCCAACTCACGTACCGCTTTAAATGGCGAACAGCCATACCCTTGGGACCTGCTCCAGCCCCAGGATGCGATGAGTCGACATCGAGGTGCCAAACAACCCCGTCGATATGGACTCTTGGGGGTCATCAGCCTGTTATCCCCGGCGTACCTTTTATCCGTTGAGCGATGGCCCTTCCACACGGGACCACCGGATCACTATGACCGACTTTCGTCTCTGCTCGACTTGTCAGTCTCGCAGTCAGGCAGGCTTATGCCATTGCACTCAGCGAACGATTTCCGACCGTTCTGAGCCCACCATCGCGCGCCTCCGTTACTCTTTAGGAGGCGACCGCCCCAGTCAAACTACCCACCATACATTGTCCCGGACCCGGATAACGGGCCGCGGTTAGACATCCATAGTGATAAGGGTGGTATTTCAAGGGTGGCTCCACCTGAGCTGGCGCCCAGGCTTCAAAGCCTACCACCTATCCTACACATGCCACTACGAATGCCAATGTAAAGCTATAGTAAAGGTGCACGGGGTCTTTCCGTCTAACCGCAGGAACCCCGCATCTTCACGGGGAATTCAATTTCACTGAGTCTATGCTGGAGACAGCGGGGAAGTCGTTACGCCATTCGTGCAGGTCGGAACTTACCCGACAAGGAATTTCGCTACCTTAGGACCGTTATAGTTACGGCCGCCGTTTACTGGGGCTTCGATTCAGAGCTTGCACCCCTCCTCTTAACCTTCCAGCACCGGGCAGGCGTCAGACCCTATACGTCGTCTTGCGACTTCGCAGAGCCCTGTGTTTTTGATAAACAGTCGCTACCCCCTGGTCTGTGCCACCCTCCTCTGCTTGCGCAAAAAAGGGTCACGCTTCTTCCGAAGTTACGCGTGCAATTTGCCGAGTTCCTTCAGCATAGTTCTCTCAAGCGCCTTGGTATACTCTACCAGACCACCAGTGTCGGTTTCGGGTACGGTCTATAAGGAGGAGCTATTTCCTGGAACCACTCCGCTGCCCTTTCAATCCGATAAGATTGGACAACTTGTGTGATCCGTCACTACCTCCAGGCTCACGAATATTAACGTGATTCCCATCGACTACGCGTTTCCGCCTCGTCTTAGGGGCCGGCTAACCCTGCTCAGATTAACTTTAAGCAGGAACCCTTGGTCTTTCGGCGGGGGAGTCTCTCACTCCCCTTACGTTACTCATGTCAGCATTCGCACTTCTGATACCTCCACCGCCCCTCACGGGTACGGCTTCACTGGCTTACAGAACGCTCCGCTACCGCTCGTGATTGCTCACGAACCCTAAGCTTCGGTGTATGGCTTTAGCCCCGTTACATTTTCGGCGCAAAGACCCTTATTTAGACCAGTGAGCTGTTACGCTTTCTTTAAATGATGGCTGCTTCTAAGCCAACATCCTGGTTGTTTTGGGATCCTCACATCCTTTCCCACTTAGCCATAACTTGGGGACCTTAGCTGTAGGTCAGGGTTGTTTCCCTTTTCACGACGGACGTTAGCACCCGCCGTGTGTCTGCCGACTAGTACTCCCAGGTATTCGGAGTTTGGTTAGGTTTGGTAATCCGGTGAGGACCCCTAGCCCATCCAGTGCTCTACCCCCTGGGGTATTCGGTCGACGCTCTACCTAAATAGATTTCGCGGAGAACCAGCTATTTCCGAGTTTGATTGGCCTTTCACCCCTAGCCACAAGTCATCCCGAACTATTGCAACAGTTATGGGTTCGGCCCTCCAGTAAGTGTTACCTTACCTTCAGCCTGCTCATGGCTAGATCACTCGGTTTCGGGTCTAATGCGACGAACTGAACGCCCTGTTCAGACTCGCTTTCGCTGCGCCTACACCTATCGGTTTAAGCTTGCTCGTCACACTAAGTCGCTGACCCATTATACAAAAGGTACGTGGTCACCCGCCCATCAAAGCGCTTGCGCTCTTGATGGCAAAATCAAAAGTTCTTCAAATCGTCAAGCGATTTGAAGGACGGGCTCCCACTGTTTGTAGGCAATCGGTTTCAGGTACTCTTTCACTCCCCTTGTCGGGGTGCTTTTCACCTTTCCCTCACGGTACTAGTTCGCTATCGGTCATGCACGAGTACTTAGGCTTGGAAGGTGGTCCTCCCAATTTCAGACAGGATTTCACGTGTCCCGCCTTACTCAAGGACGATTGATCGCATTACGCGTACGGGGCTGTCACCCGCTATGGCCCAACTTTCCAGAAGGTTCCGCTTGTCTCTCAATCGCCGCTGGCCTGGTCCGGGTTCGCTCGCCACTACTTCCGGAGTCTCGGTTGATGTCCTTTCCTACGGGTACTTAGATGTTTCAGTTCCCCGCGTTCGCCACTTTATCCCTATGTATTCAGGATAAGTTACCTATTATCGATACTTGGAAACCACAGCAGCAAAAACAGCGCGATCTCAAAGAGATCGTCGCCCCGCGCTCAATCCTTTTGGGATTGTCGCGTCAGTCGCCCTGCTGCTCTGATTTTCCAAGTACCTTAGGTGGGTTTCCCCATTCGGAGATCTACGGATCAAAGGGTATTCGCACCTCCCCGTAGCTTATCGCAGCGTATCACGTCCTTCATCGCCTGTGCATGCCAAGGCATCCACCAATTGCCCTTAAGACACTTGATCGTTCTCATTGCCAATACCCATCATGCGCGATCCCG
>NZ_RZSF01000216.1:10000-11685 GCF_004023325.1 Mesorhizobium sp. M1A.F.Ca.ET.072.01.1.1
CTAATCCGGCGAATCGCCCGTCTGCCGCGGCCAGGGCAGCGCCTGTCCGGGCACGGTGAACCAGGCGATGATCGACGATAGCAGGCAAAGCAGCGTCGTGACGGCGGCAACAGCGGCAAAGGCCGAATCGCTTGCCGCAATCCTCAACGCGTCGAGATTGGCCGCGAGCCCGGACGCCGGCGGTTCGCCGAAACCGGGCATGCCGGCGGGGCTGCCGGTCGATCGCGCATAGACGAAAGCCGCGAGCGAGCCCATCGCCGCCACCGCGATCAGGCCGCCGATGCGCGAGACGGCATTGTTGATGCCGGATGCCGCGCCCGTGTCCTTGTCCTCGACGGAGGTCATGATCGCCGTCGACAGCGGCGACACGACGAGCGCCATGCCGAGCCCCATCACCGCCATCAGCGGAAAGGTCCCGGTCCAGAAATTGTGGATCCCGGCATGGGCGAGCACGGCCATGCCAGCAAAGGCGATCGCGACGACCAAGCTGCCGGCGGCGATCGGCAGGCGCGGGCCGATCTTGTCGGACCACTGGCCGACCGGCCCCGACAGCAGCGCGATCAATGCCGACAGCGGCAGGAAGATGAAGCCGACCTCGGCTGTGCTCAGTCCCCAGCCCGCGATCAGAACCATGGGCAGGTAGAACAGGTTCGCCGACAGCGCGAAATAGAGGAAGAAGGTCGCGAGATTGGCGCCGGCGAAGGCCCCGATGCGAAACAGGCCGAGATCGATCATCGGCTCGCGCTGCCAGCGCTCATAGAGAATGAAAATGAAAAGCAGGACGACGCCGGCGACGATCGCCGGCCCGGCCATTATCCCGCCGCCCTCGGCGTTCATCGCCGTCAGCCCATAGGCCAGCGCCCCGAAGGCGAGCGTGGCGAGCGCGGCGCCCCCGAGGTCGAGGCTGCGCTTTTCGGTCGGCTGGTCCGCCGGTATCTTGGCGAGCAGCAGATAGATCGAAACCAGTCCGAGCGGCAGGTTGACGGCAAAGATCGCGCGCCAGACGCCGTTGCCGAAAGTCGACAGCACGAACCCGCCGAGCACCGGCCCGAGCGCCGTCGTCATCGCCGAGGCCGCGGCCCAGATGCCGATCGCCCGGCCGCGCTCCTTTTTCGGATAGGCCTTGGCGATGATGGCGAGGCTGCCCGGAACCATAATGGCGGCGCCAATGCCCTGGATGGCGCGGAACGCGATCAGCACCGCCGGATTGGGCGCCAGGGCGCAGGCGAGCGATGCTGCGATGAAGAGCGCGATGCCGGTCACGAATGCGCGCCTTAGGCCGAATCGGTCGCCGGCGGCACCACCGGCCAGAATCAGCGCCGAAAGCGTCAGCGCATAGGCGTTGGAGATCCATTGCGCTTCCGCCAGGCTGGCGCCGAGATCGACGCGCAAGGCCGGCATGGCGATCGCCAGGATCGAACCGTCTATGAAGCCGAGCGCCGAGGCCAGGATTGCCGCGACCAGTACGAACTTGCGCTGCGTCTGCGGGCAAAAGGTGCCGTTCGCGCGCGTCGCGGTCGAAAGCGAATCGGCTGTGGCTTCACTCGAGGAAGGCATGAAAAACCTGCTTAGCTCTCCGGCGTATCGGTAACAACGAGCCAGAAGATTGCAGTTCTGAAACCAGTTTGGTCTGACGGCATGGCCAGGAAGGTAGCCATCGTAAATGCAAACGAGCCGTCGCGTGC
>NZ_RZSF01000217.1:0-11677 GCF_004023325.1 Mesorhizobium sp. M1A.F.Ca.ET.072.01.1.1
AGCACGCCGATATTGGCCTGCGCGGCGGTGATCTGCGCGTCGGCGCCGGCGAGGGCTGCCTTGGCCTGGTCGAGCGCCGTCTGGGCGTCGTCGAGTTGTGCCTGCGTGCCGACATGCGTCTTGAGCAGCTGCGCCGCGCGGGCCTGTGCGCGTGCCGCATTGTCGGCCGCCGCCTGGTCGGCGATCTTCTGCGCCTGTGCTTGCGCCAGCGAGGCCTGCGCCGCCTTGGTTTGCGCATCGATGCGGTCGAGCGTCTTCGCCAGCGTGGCGATCTGCGCCTCCGCCTGGCCGACCGCGATTTTGTAGTCGCCGTCATCGATGACGAACAGCGGATCGCCGGCCTTGACGCTCTGGTTCTCGCTCACCAGCACCTTGTCCACATAGCCGGAGATTTTCGGCGACACGAACGACATGTCGGCCTGGACATAGGCGTCGTCGGTGGAGATCATGAACCGGCCATCGGTCCAGTAATCATAGCCGTACCAGGAGCCGGCGCCGAGGAGGCCCAGCCCGATGATCGGCAGCAGCAGCGAGCGGACAGAGCGCTTCTTCTTGGCCGGCGCTTCGGCAGGCGCGGGCAGTACAGGCGCTTCCGGAGCTTCGGTCGACGGCTGGACCTTGGCGTTGGGGAAATTGCGGACTTCGGCGGTAGCGGGCACGTTCGAGGACATGATAATCTCTCTGAGACAAGTCAGTCAGACTGAACCGTTCGGTTCGAATTGGCGATTGACATAGCGCGGAAAGAGGCCCATATCAAGAGCAAATCGAACCGGTTGGTTCGAAATATTTCGTGAGGTTTGACTCCGATGGTCGAAACGACAGCCGATAGCGATCTGCTCGACCTGCGCAAAGGCCGTCCCGCGGCCGGGCAGGATCCGATCAAACGGGCCCAGATTATCGAAGGCGCGCGCCGCGTCTTCATCGACAAGGGCTTCGAAGCCGCGTCGATGAACGACATCACGCGCGAGGCCGGCGTCTCCAAGGGCACGATCTACGTCTATTTCGCCAACAAGGAAGAGCTGTTCGAGGCTCTCATCGAAGAAGAGCGCGGCACCATCTTCAAGAATATGTATGAGGTGCTCGACCATTTCGACGACCTGCGCAAGACGCTGGTGAAGTTCGGCATGGTGCTCTCCGCCAAGATCACCTCGGCCAAGGTCATCCAGGCGCAGCGCACCGTGGTCGGCGCTTCCGACAGGATTCCCGAGCTTGGCGCCCGCTTTTACGAGCGCGGTCCCAAGCGTGGCCACGACAAGGTGATGATCTTCCTCAATGAAGCCGTCGAACGCGGCCTGCTGAAGATCGACGATGTCGATCTCGCCGCCTATCAGTTCACCGAGCTCTGCCTCGCCGGCCTCTTCCGGCAGTGCATCTTTTCCTATCGCACCAAGGCACCGAGCCAGGCCGAAATCGAGCATGTCGTCCGCTCCGGCGTGAACGTCTTTCTGAAGGCCTACGGCACCGAGAAGCTCGCGGCCGAGGAGCAGGCCTCGCTCTCGGCGTGAAACCCGCGGCGCGCGGAGCGATTGCGAAGGATCGCGAGGCGCTTTGGCGACGCTCCGCCGCCGCCGCAGCTGACTTCGATGCCACCGGTCACCTTCTTCTTCCAGCCAACTCGAACCGTCGATCGGCACTTTTCGCGGAGCCTTCCGGAAGGGCTTGTTAACCATCGGTTCCTATGTCTCGGGACACGTTTGTTCGACGAATCTCGAGTGTGACATCCATGCGTTTTACCCGTGCCAATCCTTCCGGCGCTTCCGCTTACGGCGACAACGACGACAGCAGCTCGGAAGACGCGCGGCACCATGGCGCTGCCGTGCCGCCGCAGCGGCAAACGGGCCAGGTGGTCACGCTGCGAGCCGCCGCTGACGGCGAATCGAACGCCGCCGATTCGGCTGGCGGCGACGAGTTCGGCGGTCAGGCCTGGCAGCAATATTTCTTCCTCGCGCCCAATGTGCGCTTCACTCGCACGCCGGATTCCGACAAGCGGCCCGCGCCGGAGCCAGTTGATGAAGCGCCGGCCAAGGCGGTGCCTTCCCGCGGCGTTTCCATCCGCCCGGCGCCGCCGGCGCCCCAGCCGACCAATCCGGGCCGGGCAGTCCCCGCCGCGGCCGCCACCGTCCCGGCCAAGCCGCCGCAGGCCATCGTCAAGCCGCAGCAGGCCGGCGCCGCGCCGCTGCGGGCGGCAGCCACTCCGGCGCAAAAGCCGCAGCCGCCGAAATTTCGTTGGTCCTACCTCTCCGACGATGCGTTTTTCGAGTTCAGCCTGCCCTTGCTCGCCGAGCGCCTGGCGCGGGCACGGCTGAACGATCCTTTGCAGACGCCCGCGGCTCCCGCGCGGATGAGTCCTGCGGCGCAACCGAGCTCGTTCCGCCCCGCCGCGATCGGCGAGGCGACCTCGTTCTACCGCGTCATCGAATGGCGCTCGCACGGGCCGGCCGCAAGTCTGGCCCCGCTGACGGCGCCGGTCGATCTGCCCGCGCTCCGGCCCGCTCCTGTGGAAATCGAATCGCGCGCGCCCGCGCCTGAGTCCGTCGCGCCGCGTCCCATCGCAAAGAGCGCCCAGGCCGCGAGACCCGCGCCGTCCCTGCCCGTCGCCGGCAAGGTCGCGCCGCAGCCCGCTTCGGCCGGCTACGAGCTTCCGTCCGAGGAATTGCTGCAGATGCCGCCGGAAGGCCAGGGCTTCTACATGTCGCAGGAGCGGATGGAACAGAACGCGGACCTGCTCGAAAGCGTGCTGGAGGATTTCGGCGTCAAGGGCGAGATCATCCATGTCCGGCCGGGTCCGGTCGTCACGCTCTACGAGTTCGAGCCGGCGCCGGGCGTGAAGTCCAGCCGCGTCATCGGCCTGGCCGACGACATCGCCCGCTCCATGTCGGCCATCTCGGCGCGCGTCGCCGTGGTGCCGGGCCGCAATGTCATCGGCATCGAGCTGCCCAACGAAACGCGCGAGACGGTCTATTTCCGCGAGCTGATCGAATCGGCCGGCTTCCGCAACACGTCGTGCAAGTTGGCGCTGGGGCTGGGCAAGACCATCGGCGGCGAGCCGGTCATCGCCGACCTCGCCAAGATGCCGCATCTGCTAGTCGCCGGCACCACCGGCTCGGGCAAGTCGGTCGCCATCAACACCATGATCCTGTCGCTGCTCTACCGGATGAAGCCGGCCGAGTGCCGCCTCATCATGGTCGATCCCAAGATGCTCGAATTGTCCGTCTATGACGGCATCCCGCATCTGCTCACGCCGGTCGTCACCGATTCCAAGAAAGCGGTCACCGCGCTCAAATGGGCGGTGCGCGAGATGGAGGAGCGTTACCGCAAGATGGCGCGCCTCGGCGTGCGCAACATCGACGGCTACAACCAGCGCGCCGCGGCCGCCCGCGACAAGGGGGAGGTCGTCGTCATGCAGGTGCAGGTCGGCTTCGAGAAGGGCACGGGCGAGCCGCTGTTCGAGGAGCAGGAGATCGACCTCGCGCCCATGCCCTACATCGTCATCATCGTCGACGAGATGGCCGACCTGATGATGGTGGCCGGCAAGGAGATCGAAGGCGCCATCCAGCGGCTGGCGCAGATGGCGCGCGCCGCCGGCATCCACCTGATCATGGCCACCCAGCGCCCGTCGGTCGACGTCATCACCGGCACCATCAAGGCCAACTTCCCGACCCGCATCTCCTTCCAGGTGACGTCCAAGATCGACAGCCGCACCATTCTTGGCGAACAGGGCGCCGAGCAGTTGCTCGGCCAGGGCGACATGCTGCACATGGCCGGCGGCGGACGCATCGTGCGCGTGCACGGTCCCTTCGTCTCCGATCTCGAGGTCGAGCACGTCGTGGCGCATTTGAAGGCGCAAGGCCGCCCGGAATATCTCGATACGGTCACCGCCGGCGAGGAAGAGGAAGAAGATCCGGCCGACACGGGTCCAGTCTTCGACAAGGGCTCGATCGACGCCGAAGATGGCGACGCCCTCTATGAGGAGGCGGTCAAAGTGGTCAAGCGCGACAAGAAATGCTCGACCTCCTACATCCAGCGCCGCCTCGGCATCGGCTATAACCGCGCCGCCTCGCTGGTCGAACGCATGGAGAAGGAAGGCCTGGTCGGCGCGCCCAACCATGTCGGCAAGCGCGAAATCCTTGCCGGCCGGCGCGACCATGCGCCGGAGCGCGACGAGACGGATTGAGCGGGCGTTAGGGCGCGCAGTCAGGTCGGCCGATCGCGGCTGGTCCTGCCCGTCCTTGTTCTATCTGGGGCCCTCGGGGAGAGGTCAGCCGGGCGAAGCGGAGACTGGGTGAGGGGGAGCGCAGTACGCGGCTGCCCTGCTCCAAGGCGAAAAATGCGTCAGCCGCCGTCCGCCACCAAGGCGATCGCCGCGCGCAGATCCTCGAGCCCTGAGGCCTTTTCCGACGAAGTCGCGAGCACCGCCGGGAACGCCGCCGGCCGTTTCTTGATCTTGGCAAGCGTCTCCTCGATCAGCTTCGGCACGCCGGCCGCCTTGATCTTATCGGTCTTGGTCAGCACGATCTGGTAGGACACCGCCGCCTTGTCGAGCAGCGACAGCACCTCCTCGTCCTTGGCCTTGATGCCGTGCCGGGAGTCGATCAGCACATAGACGCGCTTTAGCGTGACGCGGCCTTGCAGATATTCGAAGATCAGCTTCGTCCAGGCATCGACCTTGTCCTTCGGCGCGCTGGCATAGCCGTAGCCCGGCATGTCGACCAGCGCCATCGGCGGCAGGTCGGCGCCTTCGCCGGAGAAGCCGTCCGGCACGAAATAGTTCAGCTCCTGCGTACGTCCCGGCGTGTTGGAGGTGCGCGCCAGCCCCTTCTGGCCGACCAGCGCGTTGATCAGCGACGACTTGCCGACATTGGAGCGGCCGGCAAAGGCTATCTCCGGCGGCCCTTCCGGCGGCAGGAATTTCATCGACGGCACGCCGCGGATGAAGATCCACGCGCGGGTGAACAGCTCCGGCCTTATGGCAGTTTCGCTCGTGGTTTTGTCCGGCGCGTTCAAACGGCGGCCTCCAGCTTGGAAATGTCGGCGCCACGAATGGCGTTGAGGTTGCGGCTGACCTTGTCGACCGGCCAGTTCCACCAGGCCGCTTTCAAAAGCCGTCGCACCGTGAACTCGTCGAAGCGCATCTTCACCACCTTGGCCGCATTGCCGGCGACGATCGCATAGGGCGGCACGTCGTGCGTGACAACCGATTTCGCGGCGACGATCGCGCCATGGCCGATCTCGATGCCCGGCATGATCACCGCATCCATGCCGATCCACACGTCATTGCCGACGATCGTGTCGCCGCGGATCTCTTTCGACCAGGTCTCGGGGTCAAAACCTTCCTCCCAGCCACGGCCAAAAATGTTGAACGGATAGGTGGAGAAGCCGGACATGGCGTGATTGGCGCCGTTCATGATGAAGCGGGCACCCTCGGCGATGGCGCAGAACTTGCCGATGATCAGCCTGTCGCCGATGAAGGGATAGTGGTGCAGCACGCACCTCTCGGCGAATTTGTCCGGGCCGTCGGGATCGTCGTAATAGGTGAAGTCGCCGATCTCGATGTTCGGCGCATTGACCAGCGGCTTCAGGAAGCCGACGCGCGGATGCATCGCAATGGGATGCTTGATATTGGGATTGGGTCCGGTCATCGCGGTCAGTCCGTAGTTGGCAGGCACGAGGCGGCGCCCTGGCGACGCTGTCTCCCGATCAAACTAACGTGATCCGGCTGCAGCACCAACCCGCGCTCAGCGGCTGCCGCGACAGATCACGATCGGGTTGGAAAGCGCGCTGTCGAAACCGCTGCCCTGGTAGACCTGGACGTTGGAGGCGCCGGGCGGCAGCGTGAAACTGCCGTCGACGACTTTCTGGTCGCCGACCGTGGTGTGCAGGGCCCAGCTATAGGTGCAGAACTGCGGCGGAGCCTTGGGTTGCACGTGGCTGCAGTTGAGCTGCGCGCCGCCGAGCATTGCCGCGCCGCCGCAGCTCACCGCTTCCTTGGCGGCGGCCGGAAACGCGCATGTCAGCAGGGCAGTCACGGTCGCGATTCTGAGCCGGTTCGTCTTCATTTTTCGTGCGTGCCTCTGCCGGCCTTCGGTTGCGCCACGTCGGCGCGACATTTGCTCCAGGCGGCTTAGCCGGTCTTGCACACCGCGTCCAGCAGGATTATGTGCATGATGATAATAAGCATGCTCACGAAAACTTGTCTGCCGACTCCGAAGTTCCTCCCATGCCTTCCTCGCTCACCAGCAGCTTCGTCCTGCACGACGTCGCGCGCCTGCCCGGAAAGCGCTTCGAGCAGCGCTCGCGCCGCTCGGGCCTGACCCGCGGGCATTGGCAGGTGCGGGCTTATCTGTCTCGACAGCAAGGCATTCACCTTTCCGCGGAGGCGCGGCAGCAGCTGCAAACACTTTGTCTGATCAAATCCAATCTGTTCGAGGCCTGCGCCCAGCCGGCTGTCGACCGGGAGAAAGTCCATGTCTGAACCAGCCTCACCACGAAAGCCCGCCGAAGGCGACAATGCCGGCGACAGAAGCAGCGACCAGGTCATTCGCCTGGACAGCCAGCGCGAGCAAAGGCGTGCCGCCAATCCGGCGATCGAAAACGATGAGCTGGAAGCGCCTGTCGCGCCGGAACCCGCTGCGCTCGAAGCACCCTCGGCCCAGCCGAAGCCGGCCGCCGTCACGATAGCTTCGCCGGCCCGGGCCAAGCCGCGGCGCAGCCTGACCCGGTCTGTCCTGTTTGCGCTGCTTCCGGTGGCGCTGGCGGTCGGGGGCTATTACTACGTCGTCGGCGGTCAGGTCATGACCACCGACAATGCCTATATCCAGGCGCAGTCGCTCGGCGTCTCCACCGATGTCTCCGGCACCGTGCAGGAGATCGACGTGCATGACAACGAGGCGGTTAAGAGGGACCAGGTGCTCTTCCGCTTGCGGCCGGCCTCGTTCGAGACGGCGCTGGCCGGCGCTCAGGCGCAACTCGGCACGGTGCGCAACCAGGTGTTGACCTTGCAGGCGAGCTACCAGCAATCGCTGGCGCAGATCGCCCAGGCCGAGGCCGACATCCCCTATTACGAGTCGGCCTTCCAGCGTCAGCAGGATCTGCTCAAGACCTCAACCGCCTCGAAGGCGACTTTCGACAGCGCCCAGCACGATCTCATCGCCGCCCGGCAGAAAGTCATCGTCGCCAAGGCGCAGGCGCAGGCAACGCTCGCCCAGCTCGGCGGCGACGCCGACCAGCCGGTCGAGAAGAACCCCTTCTACCTGCAGGCCCAATCGGCGCTGGATGATGCCCAGCGCAATCTCGGCGATTCCGTCGTCAAGGCGCCGTTCGACGGCATCGTTACCAATGTCGATGCGCTGCAGGTCGGCAAGTACCTTCCCGCCTCGCAGCCGGCCTTCAGCCTGGTCTCGTCGACCGACATCTGGATCGCCGCCGAGCCGAAGGAAACCGAGCTCACTTATGTCCGGCCGGGGCAAAAGGCGACGATCAGCATCGATGGCTATCCGGGCGAGGTCTGGCATGGCGAGGTCGGCAGCATCAGCCCGGCCTCGTCCTCGAGCTTCTCGCTGCTTCCGGCGCAGAACACCAGCGGCAACTGGGTCAAGGTCGTGCAGCGCATTCCGATGCGGGTGACGATCGACGACCCGCAAGGCAATCCGCCGCTGCGCGGGGGCATGAGCGCGGTTGTCAGCATAGACACCGGACATGCCCGCGGCCTGCCCGATTTCGTGACCGACCTCTTCAAGCGGTTTGAGCAAAAGTCATGAGCACCGTCGCCACGGGCACGCCTGCGGTCGCCAATCGCGGCGCCATCACCGCCTGCGTCATCCTGGCGGTCATCATGCAGGCGCTGGACACCACCATCGCCAATGTGGCGCTGCCCTATATCCAGGGCAGCGTGTCGGCGAGCGCCGACCAGATCAACTGGGTGCTCACTTCCTATATCGTCGCCGCGGCGGTGATGACGCCGCCTTCGGGCTATCTTGCCAACCGCTTCGGCCGCAAGCGCATCCTGCTGGTCGCCATCACCGGCTTCGTCGTCGCCTCGGTACTGTGCGGCTTTGCCCAGTCGCTGCCGCAGATCGTCGGCTTTCGGCTGCTTCAAGGCCTGTTCGGCGCCGCCCTTGTACCGCTGTCCCAGAGTATCCTGCTCGACATCTACAGCGTCGAGGAGCGCGGTTCGGCCATGGCGCTGTTCGGCGTCTCGGTGATGGTTGGCCCGGTGCTTGGGCCCGTCATCGGCGGCTGGCTGACCGAGAATGTTTCCTGGCGCTGGGTCTTCTACATCAACGTGCCGATCGGCGTGCTGGCTTTCGCCGGCGTCTCGATGTTCGTGCAGGAGACCAAGCTCGACCTCAAGGCCCGGCTCGACTGGTTGGGTTTCGGCATGCTCAGCCTCGCCATCGCTTCGCTGCAGATGTTCCTCGACCGCGGCGAGCAGCTCAACTGGTTCTCCTCGTCCGAGATCATCGTCGAGGCGCTGGTCTGCGCGTCGGCCTTCTATATCTTCATCGTCCACACCTTCACCGCCCGCGACACCTTCGTGAACCCGCGGCTGTTCCTCGACCGGAATTTCGCGGTCGGCATGGTGTTCATCTTCATCATCGGCATCACCTATCTCGCCTCGCTGGCGCTGATGACGCCTTACCTGCAAACGCTGATGGGCTATCCCGTGGTGACCGCCGGCATCGTCATGGGGCCGCGCGGCCTAGGCACCATGGCCTGCATGTTCCTTGTCGGCCGGCTGGTCGGCAAGGTCGACACGCGCTGGCTGCTGTTCACGGGGCTCGCGGTCACCGCCTGGGCGATGTACGACATGACCGGCTGGACCCCGGACGTTTCGCAATGGACGATCATCCGCACCGGCTTCATCCAGGGCGCCGGCTTAGGCTTCCTGTTCGTGCCGCTCACCACCATCACCTTCGCCACGCTGGCGCCGGAACGGCGCGCTGAAGGGACGGGCCTCTACAATCTGTCGCGCAACATCGGCTCCAGCGTCGGCATCTCGGTCGTCACCGCGCTTCTGACGCAGAACCAGCAGATCAACCATGCCAACATCGCCGACTATGTGACGCCCTATAATCCGGCGTTCGGCGATCCGGCGATCGCGCAGGCGCTGAGCCCTTACACCGCCGCCGGCCGCGCCGCGCTCGACGGGCTGGTCACGCTGCAGGCAACGATCATCAGCTATGTCGACGACTTCGAGCTGATGATGTTGCTCTCGCTCGCCGCCATCCCGCTTGTGCTTCTGCTGCGCAAGCCTGGCACACCGGCCAAGGTCGACCACAGCGCCGTCATGGAGTGAGCTGGTGCATGTCGCCCAAAAGCGTGGAGCGGTTTTGGGAAAACGACACTGCATTAAAACAAAGTCCCTAAAGCGCGTCGCGCTTTAGGAGGAAAAACCGGGGTCCCCCCGCGGGACCCCGGCCTGCCGGACGGCCTTCCCAACACCGGCGTCGCTGCGCCGGAAGCCGTCGCGGCTTTTGGGGAGGACCGGGGAAGCTACGAGGCAGGCCATGCCGCAGTTTCGCGGGGGCAGGCCAAATTCCGAAAGACGGCTGCGCGAAGTTCTGTCCGGAGCGCCATAGGGCAAGCCGCCAACGAAAAACCCCGGTCATGCCGGGGTTTTTGGTGTTAGGGCCGGGGTGCCATCTATTCCGCCGGCGATGGTTTCTTGCGGAACATCGCCGCCAGATTGTCCCACAACTCGATCTTGGCGCCCTGGCGCTTCATGATCACGCCCTGCTGCAGGATCGAGAGCAGGTTGTTCCAGGCCCAGTAGATGACGAGGCCGGCCGGGAAGGAACCCATCATGAAGGTGAAGAGGACCGGCATCCAGGTGAACACCGCGGCCTGCGTCGGGTCCGGCGGCGTCGGGTTCATGCGCATCTGCAGGAACATGGTGATGCCCATCACGACCGCCCAGGCGCCCATATGCGGGAGGAAGGCCGGCGGCGCGAAGGGCAGCAGGCCGAACAGGTTGAACACCGAGGTCGGATCGGGCGCCGCGAGGTCGTGGATCCAGCCGAAGAACGGCGCGTGCCGCATCTCGATGGTGATGTAGAGCACCTTGTAGAGCGAGAAGAAGACCGGGATCTGCAGCGCTACCGGCCAGCAGCCGGCCAACGGATTGATCTTTTCCGTCTTGTAGAGCTCCATCATCGCCTGCTGCTGCTTCATCTTGTCGTCCGCGTATTTCTCGCGGATTTCCAGCATCTTCGGCTGCACCTTCTTCATGTTCGCCATCGACGCGTAGGACTTGTTGGCCAGCGGGAAGAAGATGGCCTTGACGATGACGGTCGTGGCCAGGATCGCCAGGCCGAAATTGCCGAAGAATTTGTAAAGCGTGTCGATCAGCCAGAACATCGGCTTGGTGATGAAATAGAACCAGCCCCAGTCGATCAGCAGATTGAACTGGCGAATGTGGCGGTCAGCCTCATAGGCGTTGATCTTGGCGACTTCCTTGGCGCCGGCAAACACTTCGGTTTCGATGGTTGCGGACTGGCCGGCCTCGATGTTGATCGGATCAGTGAGGAAGTCGGATTGGTAGCGATGGCGCCCGTCCTCGAAATAGCCGTAGCGTGGCTGGAAGGGCTGCTTTTCGGTCGGCACCATGGTGACGGCCCAGTACTTGTCGGTGATGCCGAGCCAGCCGTCGGTCGACTTGCCTGGCTTGACTTCCTTGTCCTTCTCGATGGCGGCGTATTTGTATTCCGTCAGCCCCTCGGTGCCAGTAACGCCGATCAGGCCTTCATGCAGCACATAAGTGCTGGCGACCGCCGGCTTGTCGTAGCGCGTGACGCGACCGTAGTTGAACAGGCTGACGGCAGCGCTTCCCGAATTCTGCACGGTGTCCGAAACGGTGAACATATAATCGTTGTCGACCGAGATGGTGCGCTTGAAGGTCAGGCCCTTGTCGTTGGTGTAGGTCAGCGTCACCGGCGTCGACGGGGTCAGCGTCGGATTGCCCTCAACGCTCCACACCGTGTCGGAACTCGGCACCGCGCCGGTCTTGTCGGTGCCGACGAACCCGATCTCGGCGAAATAGCCGGTCGGTAGCGCCTGCGGATTGAGGAGTTGGATCTCGGGCGAATTCTTGTCGACCGTCTCGGTGTAATGCTTGAGCTTGAGGTCGTCCAGGCGAGCGCCGGTGAGGTTGATCGAGCCCTCGAGGCTCGGCGTGTCGATCTTGACGCGCTTGGTCGCGGCAACAGCCTGGTCGCGGCTCTCGACAGTGACTGTCTCGCCGCCAGGTGCGGTCGGGATGGCGCCCGGAGCCGGCGCCGGCGTCCCGGCCGCGCCCGGATTGGTCCCCTGCGCTTCCTTCTTCTGCGCCTCGACGCGCTGCTGCTCGATGCGGGCCTGCTCGCGTTGCTGCTCCATCTTCGGGTTCATGTAGAACACCTGCCAGAGCGTCAGGATCAGCACCGACAGCGCGATGGTGATGAAGAAATTGCGGTTGTTTTCCATCGAAAGCCCTTGGCCTATCGTGTTCCGCGCAGCCGGCGGGAAAGCTCGGCCTTCAACTGGCCGAACGGAATGGCAAGCACGTCTTCGCGCCCGACGATGACATAGTCACTGCCGGGCGCCATGTCATCGGCGGCATGCGTTCGCACGGCTTCTCTCAGCCGCCGCCGGACGCGGTTGCGCACCACGGCGTTGCCGACCTTCTTGGTCACGGTGTAGC
>NZ_RZSF01000218.1:0-11648 GCF_004023325.1 Mesorhizobium sp. M1A.F.Ca.ET.072.01.1.1
ACGTCATCGGTGACGGTCTCGCCGGCATCGGCAACCGCCTCGTCGCCATCAAGGCGCAGCGGCTCAGGCAGCCAGCTCGATCCTTGGAGAAGGCGAGCAGCCTCGCGTGCCATCAAGTCCTTCTTCATGTGGTCGATCAGCTGTGCGGAATCCTCGCCGCGTCCCTCGCGCACGGCTTGAACGATCCGGGCCTTGGTGACGCGGCCGAGATAGTTGTCCACCGTGGGCGACCAGCCAGCCTCCACCATGTCGAACTCAAGCGTGGCAGCGAGTGCATCGGCATGGGCAAGCGCGCCTGGCCGCTTGTTCCACGGCTCGACCACGGCGTTGAGCGAGAGCGACGCGCAGTGCGCGAACAGCGCCTTGCGGCTCGCTTCATCGAGACCGAGCAGGAAGTCCCAGAGCTTGTCGCTGTCTGGCATATCCCTATCCCATGCCTCGTGACGCTCCGCGATCTCCTTGGCCCAAGCAGTCTCAGCAAGGCCCTGGACCTGGCCAAAACTGTTGCTCGCAAGAGTGACCTCGAGGCAGCTGTCCTTGGCGAAGCGGTAGAACACCTGCAGCACGAGGGCATGGAGAACGGCGACGAAGGCGATGTCGACGTTCCCCGCAAGCGCGTTGCGCAGCGCCAGCGTCTTCTGCGCGGTGAGGTCGAAGACAAGCCGTTCCGGCAGAGGCTTGATGCCTTCTTCCTCGGGCTCCTCGGTCGCTTCGGATATGCCATTCGTGGACCGGCCGTTGACGACGACGCCATTGGCGCCGTTCTCGTCGAACTGTGACGCGTCGCGAGCCCTGCCGTCGGCCTCCTCGTCATCGTCCACCTCGACGCGGGGTTCATCCTCGGGACGAACGAAGCCGGCTTCGACCTGGAGCTGGCCGTTGGCGCCGAGCGTGACGAAGGCGCCGGCAATCGCCTTCTGTGCCGGATCGTAGACATGTGGGCGATCGCTAAATCCGTCGAGCTCGGCGCCGAGCTGATCGAGCCTGTCCTCGATCTCCTGGTCGGCATCCTCCATCTCGGCATACTTGGCGTCGAGCGCATCGTACTCCGCCTTCACCGCGTCGTAGCGGGCGATCTCCTCGGCGCTCATTTCCGCGGGCTCAGCATAGACCCGCCGCCTGCCGGAGGTGTGGCCATAGGGGAAGCTGATCGCCGCCTCGACCCACTTCCATCCGTCGGCGCGGATGGTCTCGGCGTCGATCTTCAGCCTGTCGAAGACCAGTTGCTCGAGCAGTGCCGCATCCTGGAACCAGCCGCCGGAATCCTGCTCGAACAGGTCGCGCAGGATGACGCCGCCAGCAGCTTCGTAGGCCTCGGCGCCGACATAGACTGCGCGGCGATCATCGGCACGAACCGTTGTTTCCGTCAGCAGGCGCCGGATGTAATAGGGCTCCTGCATGTGCGGATTGCCGGAGATGCGCTCCCAGACCTGCTCCTGGCGCGCATGATCATCGGAGATCGAGAACGCCATGATCTGCTCGAGGCGGATTTCGTCCTTCTCGTAAAAATCGAGCAGCTTTGGCGAGACCGAGGCGAGCTTCAGCCGCTGTTTGACTGTCGCCGCCGACACGAAGAAGCGGGCGGCGATCTCCTCCACGTCAAGCCCCTGCTCCCTCAGTGCCTTGAATGCGCTGAACTGATCGAGCGGATGCAGGTTCTCGCGATGCACGTTCTCGGCAAGCGAGTCCTCCTCGGCCGAGGTCGTTCCGCTGCGATTGACGATGCAAGGGATCGGTTCGTTCTTCGCCAGGCGCTTCTGCTTGACCAGAATGCCGAGCGCTAGATAGCGGCGGCCGCCGGCGGGCACTTCGTAGCTGCCGGTCTCGTCTCCGTTTCCGTCGAGCACGGGCCGGACGTTCAGGCTCTGCAGGAGCTTTCGCCGACCGATGTCCTCGGCGAGCTGCTCGATGGTGACGCCGTCCTTTACCCGGCGAACATTCTGCTGCGACAGGACCAGCTTGTCGTAGGCGATGTTCTCCGAGGGATTCATTGCGATCTTCTGAATGGCGCTTTTTGCCATGGTCAGGGTCTCCATGACGGGCGGCCCGGGAACTCTCCCCGAACCTCCAAACCCGTCAGGAACCCTCCCCTCCGCCCTCTGCCTCTCGCGGCCGCCGCGCCGGCGCAAGCCGGCGGCCTCAATGCGGTTCGGCGACATCGACTCGTCCAGCCTTGCGCAGCGCCTCGAGCACGCGGGCATGGTCCATGAGGATGTGGATGAGCGCCTGGCGATCGACGGTGACCGTCTTGCTGGTGCTGCGCGTGCGATCGTGCCGCTCGTGCAGGGTCTCGAATTCGGCAAAAGTGGTGAAGAGCTGGAGAATGGGGCGACCGCTCATGGCGCGGTCCTCGGTTCGGCGGATGCGGACATGGTTCCGACGCCCTAGGATGTCGCCGTCAGCATCAAGCTCGGTTGCAAGCCAGGTGCGGATCCCGACCGGATTGAAGAACTTGACCACCGAGACATGGTCGCGATCGCTCTGGCGGCCGTTGGCGAGGAACCGTTCGCGCTGGTCAGCTGTCAGCAGAGGCATTCGGGTGTTGGCGGTATCATGCATGGGTCGCGCTCCATGACGGACGATCGAAAGCCCGCCTTCCGACCTCGTGGTCCGTCACGACGAAAGGCGCCGCCCTCATGGTTGTGAGGACGGCGCCTTGAAATGGCGATGAAAGGGACGCCGGCTTGCGATACGTGGGATCGCCGGCTGGGCGGGGATCAGTGAACGAGGTCGAGGAGCTTCTTGGCTTTGCCTTCCATTTCGAGCCGCACATCCTGGTGCTGCTTGTCGCGCGCAACGCGGGTGATACCTTGGACGAAGTCGAACACCGATGCCGGCGGATGGCCTTCGTCGGTGAGCACAGCATCGATAATCTTGGTGGATTCGCCTTTCGAGAAGCCGCGCTTGCGCAGGAATGTCGTCCGATCATCGTCGTTGCGGGCAACGACGCGCTCGCGCGCTGCCTTGATGCCGTTGACGAAGGGCATGGGCGAGGATTCCGCGAACTGGATCAGCGCCGGTTCGGCTTCCAGCGCAAAGCGCGAGGCGGCGTATTTGGAGTGACGGATGGTGATTTCCTGGAAATCCTCGACGCCGTCGGGTAGGGGCGAGGGTTCCCGATGGGATTGACCTCAGATTGCGATTTTGGCATACGGCACGCAGGTAAAAGCTTGCGATTCCTAGGGTTTTCGAGCCGACCTCGCTGTTCCAGGCATAGAATCCGCGAAAGTAGAGATCCGGTTCGCCGTTGGCCAACCGGCCGGCTTCGATGGGGTTGAGGTCGTCAACCAGGAACACAAAGATGTCGCGGTCCGAGGCATACAGCGTGGTCGTGTCCTTCGAGATGTCGACATTGGGGTTGTAAATGCTGGTCGACCAATCGAGCACGCCGGGCACTTTCCAGCGTGTGTCGCCGGTTCCGTTGCCGGCGATCTTCTGGACCGCCTCGACGAGTTCGTGGTCAAAAATCCTGCCGTAGTCCGGGCCAGTAACTGCTCGAAGCTCAAGGCGGCCGTTCTCGATTTCGAGTGTCTTGACCTGCTCGGCCCGGTGCGTGGAAAGCCCATACTGCAGATTGATGCCGGCAAGCGTGGCCGGAAGCTGCCGAAGATACGTCGCGGGTGCACCGACCAGGCTGGCGAGCTGGCCAAAACTCCAATGCGTCGGCGCCACCGGCGCGTGGGCATCCGGCAGTAGGAGCGTCAGCCGCTCGGGATTGTCGCGAGACGCTTCGACTCGGATCGCTTCGCTTTCCACGATACGGGTCTTGCTGCGTTCGGACCGCCGTTTCACCGAATTGTGGAGATCGGTGAGCGACAGGTAGCGTTCGTCGGCAGGCCGGTTGAACCATTCCGACGACACGCGCCCGATGCGCTGGCCGCGGCTGACATCGACCTTATAACCGTTGGGCGTCGTGCGTGACGGCGCCAGAATCTCCATATGGGTCATGATCATTCTCCGCGACGGGTGCCGGGAGCCTCTCTCCTGGCCTCGACCCGCCATCGCATCCCTGCCTCCCCTCTGCCTCTCCAGCGCCGGCCAATGCCGGAAGGGCGCCAACGCAGCGATCGCTCATGCAATAGGAATCAATTATCCGCACCGAAGGCCTCGGCTACGTCAGTCATTCTTCGCAAGAAGGCAAACTCGGCGACTGCCCTGCTCTGGGTCGCGCGATTATCCAAGCGAGCGGGTTGCGCTCGCTGCAAAGCCGTGACTCAATACGGACACAGGGATGCGGTGGCGACCTGGAGCTTTGGAGGTGATGCGGCGATACAGGATTGGTGGTTCGCTTTACTTTGAGGATGCACCTGAGCTTCAGGAAGCTCTGACGGCCGCTCATCAACGGCACGAGCGGCCATTGTGCATGTGCCGGGGCGGCGGTCTGCCCATGTACATCGCGCGCATGGGCAGCCTTTACGTGATCAAGCGCATGCCGCTCAGCGGCGGCGAGCACGATCCCTCCTGTGCGTCTTACGAGTCGCCATACGAGCTTTCGGGTCTTGGTGCCCTGATGGGCAGCGCCATACAGCTCGACCCGCAGAGCGGGATGGCGGCGCTAAAGCTGGATTTCAGCCTGTCGAAGATCGGCAGTCGCGCGGCCTCGCCGCAGGCTAGTCCGGGCTCAGACAGCGTTTCGGGTGAGGCGAAAAAGCTGTCGTTGCGCGGGCTGCTGCATTATCTGTGGCACGAGGCGGAGCTGACGGTCTGGACATCGCTTTGGGCGGGAAAACGTCATTGGTGGAACGTGCAATGGCACCTGCGTGAGGCTGCAAAGCAGATGATCGTCAAGGGCCGCCCGCTTGCCGAGACGTTGTATGTGCCGGAGGCGTTCAGAGCCGAGAAAAAAGACGCGATCGAAAGGCGTCGCGCCGAAGCGCTGGCGCCGCTGGCGACTTCGGGATCGGGTCCACGCAAGCTGATGATCCTTGTCGGCGAGGTGAAGGAGTTCGAGCCGGCCCGTGCCGGCCACAAGCTCGTCATTCGCCACATGCCGGGCTTTCCATTCATGGTCGACGGTGACTTGCATGGTCGCCTGCGGACGCGCTTTGACCGGGAATTTTCGTTATGGGAGGCGGACGACCGCTCCCATCTTATGGCCATTGCCACGTTTGGGGTCAATGCGGCGGGGCTTGCGGTGATCGAGGAAATCGCCGTGATGGTCGTGAACGAGAACTGGATACCGTACGACTCCGTCCACGAGCGGAAGCTGGTCGACGCTCTCGCAAGGATGCAGGACAAGAGCATCAAGGGATTGCGATACAACCTGCCGGCGGAGCAGCCGATCGCCAACGCGATGGTACAGCGCCTCGGTCAGTCGATTGCTCTCTACATTGTGCCGGTTGGAGTCGACGACAAATTTGAGCTGATGCTGAACGACATGATCGAGGCGCGTCCGCAAATCGGTTCGTGGATCTGGCGCGTGAGTGAAGGCGAGATGCCGTCACTACAACTGTAGCGGCCGCGTTAAGCGGCTGCTACAAGGCCGCCGCAACGCCTCGACGAGTTGAAGACTGGAGACGGGCGCGACCTACCTGCCCACCTGAAAAGACAGGTCAGCCGAGAGCTGGATCGCCTGGAGCTGCTGCTCGAAGAGATCAAATCTGTAGAAGCCGAACGCAATGCGCTCCTTGGGTCTCAGGTCAAGAAAGCCAACCAGCGTCAGGTCGAAATGCTCCTGGGCATAAGGGAATTGGCGCTGAGGTCGCAACGATTTGTGGACGGAGGCACTATATCGCCATTTCGATAATCCCCGGCGGATCGCCTCTTACGCGGGTATTGCCCCTACGCCGTGGCAAAGCGGTTCAATCGATCGGGAACCAACGGCGCCTGCTCAGCCGCGCACCCGAATTGCGACGCCTTGAAAGCAGAACCGCGCTCGCTGCTGGCCCGACGGAGCTAGCGCGCAATCGCTCGGCTTACGCCAGGCGCGATCATGGCGCTGGCAATCGCAATGGAGAGAGGGAGTGACGCAAATGGGCGCCGCAAGTTTCAATCGCCGCGCAGGATCTTTGCTTCAAGCGCGGCCGCGACGAAAGCTCTGCGGGCGGCCGGTGGATGGCTCTCACCGCGCAACACGCGCAGACACGCGTCCATCGCTGCCTTGCGCTTTTCCGTTTCACGCGTGAGATCCCGCAGCAAGATCGTGGCCGCGTCATTGACATCGAACACGACGCGCTCCGCGGCGTGGCGGCTTACCTGGACCACGACCGGCCGCTCAAATCTGCTCAACTCACCGTTCCCCCTCAAGTCGTGCGGCAAGGTCCGCTCGGCCCAGCTTTATGCCTCACCCGAGGTGACAAAGACAGGCGAACCCGAAAGCCCAACTCGATCCCTCGGCGGCTATCCGATCGCCGTAAGCACTGTCATCCCGGCTTTCCGGAATTACCAGCGATGATGGAGATTCTTCCGCCCGTGTCCGCGCTCGGTGAAAATCTGAACGGAATACCCCCAAGCTTGGCTACAATCCACCCGTCCCTACGCGCGCCGCTTCTTGCAGGCGGCGATCCACTGCATGGCAGAGATTGGATCTTCGAGGATGGCGACCTGCCTGGCGAAATCGATAAAACCATGGTGTGCGGCGCTTAACGGTTTGTGCCCTTCCTCTGCGTCATAGCAGGCCTGAAGGGCGCTCTGGTGGGTCAGATCTCTTTGATGCTCGGGCCAGTCGTTGAGGAAATCGATGGCGTCCGCGAGGCTCGCAATCTCTTGGACGATGTAGGTCGCACGCTTCACGAAAATAGGGCTCCCGAAGTCCTCTGCATCCATGCGCTCCTCCCACTTGGCGAACCCCTGCTTTGCACGAGCATTCCTCGGCAACCATCGCAATGTGCTGTCCGGACCGAGACGGTTCAAGGGGCTGGATCGAAGATTTCTCCTTGGCGCAGGTGCCCAGGGGAGGTTGCGGGATCAGGGCATTAAGATGCGCGGCGCAGGTTGATTTTCGAGGCCGTCAAAGGCGGCGAAACGAAACCCATTCTGCTCGAAAGCAGTTTCATGAACCGCAAAACCCCTCGGCGGGTCCGACCGATTTTTTTGCCGGAAGCTGTCGGCATCAGGGTAGAACCATCGTGTGCCTCGGCCCGCAATTTGGGACCCAGTGCTACGGGAGCCCTGACTTTGATTGCATTCTGTGGCTGCCTTCATTAATAAAACCGATCCGCCGCCGTTTATCAAAGCAGGAGCATTGCGTGACAGAAGAAGCCGAAAACAATACTGACGCCCTGATCGAGCTTACCGCCGAAGTCGTGTCGGCCTATGTGTCGAACAATCCGCTCCCGGTAGGTGAGCTTCCGGCTCTAATCGGTCAGGTGCATACGGCGTTGAAGGGCACGATGGGCGGCCCGGTCGCGAAGCCTGAGGACCTCAAGCCTGCCGTTCCCATCAGGAAGTCGGTCACGCCCGACTACATCATCAGCCTGGAGGATGGAAAGAAGTTCAAGTCGCTGAAGCGGCATCTGGCGACCCACTATGGTCTGACGCCCGAAGAATACCGGGCGAAATGGGGACTATCGGCAGACTATCCGATGGTTGCCCCGAACTATGCCGCCGCGCGCTCAGCTTTGGCGAAGACCATGGGCCTCGGCAGAAAACCCAATGAGGCCCAACAGGCCGCACCGGCAAAGAGGAGCCGCAAAAAGGCGGCCGCCTGATCGTCCCGGCTTGTTTGTTGGCCAGGTGCCGTTTGAAAGGCGGGATCTCCGGCTTCGCCTTCGAGCAGATCGAGACCGGCATGTCTGCGATCCACAGTGAACTCGCCTACGTCCCGCAGCGCTGACATGATCGTGGAGAAGGCCTCCTGTGTCTGCCGGACCTCGGGACGGTTCGTCGAGTTGTCAGCCTTCAAAGGGTGAGAGCTCAGCATGGCTGCAGGGGGCTACCGGACAATAACGATGCTGCCCGGCTGATCCGACAGGGGAAGCCGAAGGTCCTCAAGGCGCATAGTGTAGATTTTCTGTGCCAGCGTGCTTTGGCAGCAAAGCCTGCGGTTCTTTTGGTTAACCGAATACAAGGCGGAGGGCTAACGGGCATAATTGCGAAAACCTGGATCAGGCTAGCTCGGCGATGACCTAAGGGAGCATCGCGTTTTCACTATCTTCGAATTTCCAAAACCCTTGGCTTCCCAACTGGGCTGTCCAAATTTGCGGTTGAAATTTACTTTTTCAGAATTGTTCGGTGTTAGGGGACCGACCAATACGCAGCTGACTACTCTACCGCGGGGGAGTGAAGGAGTGATGCAGCGTCTGTCTGCCGCAAGGCTCGGCGACCTCCTGGCGGGAGACCTGCGTGTTTTTGGCGGGCCCTCAACGATCGAACCGCTTGCCGGCCGCATCAGGGCGGAGCAGGTCAGTATCGTGCTTCGCAGCACGCTTCTTGGCATGGTTGCGAACATACTCAATGCGGCCACTTTTGTTATCGCGGTTTGGGGCTCGCCCGACCAGACGAAAGCCATCCTCTGGGCGAGTGTGATCATCGCCGCCGCTGGGTTCGTAGGCCTAAGAGCGAGATCATCGTTTCAGTCAGTCAAACCAAGGTCAGTGTCTCGCCGGACAACGCAAAACCTGGTGCGAAACGCCTTCCTGTTCGGCACTTGGTGGGGTGCACTTCCCGTTCTGTTCTTCGGAGGAGCAACGAGTGCCGCCCAGGTTGTCATTACCTGCCTGAGCGCTGGCATGATCGCAGGCGGTGCCGCTTCTTTTTCCACGATTCCTATTGCGGCCATCGCGTATACGCTGCCGATCTTCGTCGGTTCAGCGGTTGCGATTGTGTGGCTGGATGGAGCCGTCAATCTGCCCGTCGCAATCCTGATGGTGAGCTACGCCATCACGCTGTTTCGTGCCGTGCTTGCTCACGCGTCCGAATTTACCCGACGCTGCATTCTGCAAGCGGAAAGCGAAAATGCCATTCGCAGGGATGTTCTAACGAGTTTGCCAAACCGGTTCAGCTTCAACGAGCGGCTGGAAAACGCGTTGGTGGACGCAAAGCAGTTTGACCAGCACTTTGCGTTACTCTTGTTCGATCTTAACAATTTCGACGAGGTGAACGATCGCTTTGGCCGCGCAATAGGGGATGCCCTTTTGGTCGAAGTGGCTGCGAGACTTCGGAAATCGACGCGGGAGAGCGATGGCATCGCGAGATTGGAGGGCGACGAATTTGCTATAATCGTCACGTGCGATATTAGGCCAGATCAAATCAGGTCCTTAGCCAAACAGATCATCGATGGCATGCGCACCCCTTTCATGATTGAAGGACGCGAAATATATTGCAGGGCCTCTATCGGTATCGCCTTGGCGCCCACTGATGGTTTGGATGCCAATCAACTCCTGCGCTGCGTCGACACCGCGCTACACAGGGCCAAGACGCTGGGGACGGGTTCCATCCAGTTTTTCAGCGCAAACGACGATGAAGCTGCCACAAGGCGCCATGCCCTTGAACGCGATCTGGCATCTGCGCTCGCCAGTGACCAGCTTTGGCTTGCATTTCAACCCTTTCTCGATCTCGGGAGCGATCGCATCCGAGGTTTTGAAGCGCTTCTGCGGTGGCAGCATCCGACCCTTGGCGCGATCCCTCCCTCGGAGTTCATACCTATCGCCGAAGAAACGGGTTTGATTCACTCCATCGGACACTGGGCTGTCAAAACGGCTTGTTCGGCGGCTGCGCGCTGGCCGCGCGACTTGCGGGTCTCCGTCAACTTGTCGGCAGTGCAGCTTAAGAACAAGGCCTTGCTAGATGGAATTTTAGAGACCTTGGCTGAAGCCGCTTTGGAGCCCCGGAGACTGGAGGTCGAGATTACAGAAAATGTTCTAATTTCGAATTTTGAAGAAACAATTTCGTTATTACAATCGTTAAGTTCGCTGTCCGTAACAGTTGCTCTTGACGATTTTGGTACTGGCTATTCATCACTCACTTATCTTCGGAAATTGCCTCTTTCGCGGCTCAAGATCGACCGATCTTTTGTCCAGGATCTGCTCACCGATGCGGACTGCGCCGCGATTGTGAGATCATTGGTTGAGTTGGCGCATGAGCTTCGAATTGAGGTGACGGCCGAAGGCGTCGAAACTCCCGAACAGCTCGACTGTCTGCGCCGCGTCGGATGTGATGAAGCTCAGGGCTATTTAATCGGGAAACCTGTCCGGATTGACGACATTCCTGGCATTGCTGCGAAGCCGTTTGGTCAGAAGCAGGTACTCGAATAGCAAGACCGGCACCTTGGCGGCGATGGTCTGGTTGTCTCGAATCTCGACGGGGACGGCCGCCTTGCTCAGGTAGGCTGAAGGCCGCAAATCCTTGTGCAAGCACTGGCAGTAGCCCTGTGACGAAGCATCACGTCGGTCGAGCGGCGCCGGCGCTGGTTTCGGGAGGAGAAGGAGCGGGTGTTCGCGGCGACGTTTGAGGCAGTGGCCAGGCGCGGGTACGTCGAGACGGCATTGCGTCGAGATTTAGCAGATTTGAGAAGCGGGTCGTGTTCGGGTTAGCCGCCATAGCTCAGAGCGCATCGTGTTCAATGTTAGTGATGCTGCCGCTATCCTGCTGCATGATCTTCATCGTCAGACCGAGAAAACGGAAAGGCAGCGATGGACGCCTGTCTGCAGGGTATTGCGTGGTGAGGCCCATCCACCAACTGCTCGAAAAGCTTTCGATGCAGCCGCGCTTGAAGCAATGATTATGCGCAGCGATTAACCCTTGCGCTGGATCTCGATCTCGGCCGACGACATCGTCGACCGCAAGCGCCAGCTCGAAGCGGATTTTCCGTCTTTACTCAAGTTTTGGCCGTAGATTCTGGGATGTGCCGCTCGTCGCCGCCTCAATCATTCTTGGTGGGCTGTTCGGCGCGACCGCATTGCCGGTTGCCACCTGTGGCCGCATTCGTCGGAGGCAAAAGAGTTTCTCTCAATTTTGCCAGCCGCCACGGTTCAGTCGAGATTACATGCGAGACGGCCGATAACGGAAAGCAAAGGCTCGCAAAAAATGAGTAGAGTGGCTGGATCAGTTGAAGATTTGGCTGCGCCGGCGACGTTTGCGCCCCTCATGCAGCCGACCTTTCGTTCGATCTGGCTCGCTACCCAGGTCTCTTCTCTCGGCTGGTTGATGCAGACTGTCGCCATCAGCTGGCTGATGGCGACGATCTCGACTTCCGATCTGATGGTTGCGCTGGTGCAGGCGTCATCGAACCTGCCCGCTTTCATCTTGTCCGTCTTCGCCGGAGCCCTCGCCGATAATTTCAGCCGTCGCAGGGTCATGTTCGCCGGCCGGTGCCTGATGGTGATAGGATCTGCGATGCTGACCGCTGTTGTGGCGCTGGGCTTTGTCAGTCCGTGGATGATCCTCGGCTTCAGCTTCCTGATCGCATGCGGGGGTGCTCTTCACGATCCCGCCTGGCAGGCCTCGGTTGGCGATATCGTCGACCGCCGCGATGTCCCGGCCGCCGTGACCCTGCTCTCCGTCGGCTTCAACACGGTCCGGACCGTGGGCCCGGCGCTCGGCGGCATCGTGGTTGCCTCGTTTGGGCTTTTGGCAGCTTTTAGCGTGACCACCCTCACCTATTTGGTCCCTTTGGGCACGATATGGCGCTGCAAGTGGAAGGTTCGCTCTTCGCCTCTCCCGCGCGAGTCGATGAGGACGGCGATCTATGACGGGCTGCGCTTCACGGC
>NZ_RZSF01000219.1:0-11632 GCF_004023325.1 Mesorhizobium sp. M1A.F.Ca.ET.072.01.1.1
CAGCGCCTGCGCTGTTTCAGTTGCAGCCTGCTCGGCATGCACTTTCGCCGAGACAGCCTTAGCTCGCTCCTGCTCAGCCGCGTCGCGCTCGAGGCGGGCTCTGTTGACGTCCTCTTGGGCCGATATTGCTGAAGCGCGTTCGCGTTCCAGAGCCTGCGCCGTCTCGGCGGCAGTCTGCTCGGCACGCTCTTTGGCTAAGACGGCCTTGGCTCGCTCCTGTTCGGCCGCGTCGCGCTCGAGCCGGGCTTTGTCGAGGTCCGCACGGGCCGCGACTGCCGAAGCCTGTTCCCGCGCCAGTGCCTGCGCCGTCTCGGCAGCAGTCTGCTCAACCCTTGCTCGCGTCGTGGCGGCACCGGTCCGTTCCCGCTCAGCCGTGTCCGCGATCGCGGCCTTGGACTGCTCCATTTCAGCGATGTCGCCACGAAGGTCCTCCGACTTCCGGCGCTCCTCGTCAAGCATCCCGCTCGCTTGCGCCAGCGAAGCCTCGGCTTTGGCGCGATCCCCGGCGGCTTTGGCTTCCAGCTGTTCAATTTGCGCTCGCGCTTGCGCTAGGTCGCGCGCCATCTGTTCGGTTCGCTCCCGTTCGAGGCGAGCAGCGGGCATCTGTATAAAGACATGGTCGATGGTTTCGCTGATCCGCGCGCGGACATCTTGCGCAATCCACCGCAATGCCTCGAGCGTGCGGGCTGCCACAAGTTCGTTGCGCAAACGCTCCTCGTTGGCGTCGTCGGCGGCTGCCATGCTTGTCTTCAGCACCTCGATCTGCTTGCGCGTCTCAGCGAGCGCACTCTCCAGAGAGGCACTCCTGGCGCGCTCCTCCTCCATCGCTCGGTGCTCCTGGCCAGCCAATTCCGTGGCAGCTGCTGCCTGAGCACGAGCTGCCTCGACCTGTGCTTCGGCAGCGTTGAGATCCGGGTTCGGCAATTCGCCGCTCGTGGGTGCGTCGGCTGATTCGGGCATATCCAATGCCGTGCTGGCAGGAATCTCCAAGCGGCGTGAAAGATCGGGAAGGGAGTAGCTATCGGCCCGCGAAACAGCGGGGGCGCTTTCGACCGGCTTTTGTCTCGTCAACGCATAGCCAAGCGGCACGGCCAGACAAATTGCGGCGACGCTCAAGCGTAACAAGGGGCTCGTCGGCCTGCGAACACGGGGAGGTAAGGCCATGGCGAAGCTTGTCGCCGGAGCGAAAGCATTGGGCAGGTCCTCGCGCGAGTTCTCGCCCGCTTCGGGCGTCGTGTTGAGATAATCCTTTCGCACCCCGGACTTACCGGAGTTTAGACCCTGAACATCCGGGGCCGGGGGCACGGCGGCCCGGGAAGAAGCCGCCTTGGCTGCAAGATTGCGTGGGCGATCCCAGGCCCAAGAAGCCTCATCGAGGGGAATAGGCGTGCTTTCGCTCAGGTAGCCATACTGGTGACGCCGTCTCGCTGCGATGAGGATACGCCGGACCACAAGGAAGAAGCCTACCAATACAAATATTGTCATCCCGCCCAGGAGAGCGAGACCTGTGTCGTCTGCGTAAAACCCGGCAAGATCTGACATTGCCGTACCTGCGCGGTTTCCGATGTAACTTTAAGCTCGTGACGCGGTGTGTGGCTCCTCGCCCTGGCTAACTGCCTGCCTTCGAAGTTGTCATCGCTTCGGCCCCAGTACTGGGGGAATTTTGTCGATGCATGGCTGGGCGCCGGTCGAAAGCCAGCTCGCGCCTCTCCATCCTCAACGTCCCGGGGAGTTCTTCCACGGTGCGCGCCATGCCACCATTTCGGAGTCTGGACGCTCCATCGTAAAGCTAGGTCACAGACCTCGGTGGTCAACCATCCTGGGCGACAGTTCGGCCATGCAAAATGGCCATCGCGGTGCCGGCACGAGCGCCAAGACTCCCGCGGCTACCTCATCAAGCTCGACGAACCGGTGACGATGCCGAAATCGGCCATTTGGTCCTGCTGCCGAGAGAGGATCTGGCACTTGGCGGATATCAGTAGATCGTCATGAGGATCGGCAGGTAACTGCCTGCTCGCAGTTGTTCGATTGCTTCAATGGCGGGAAAGGCTGCGGGGAAGTACAGTCCATCCTGGAAGTTGCGCTTGAGCGCTTTCGGGGAGAAGACAACTTCGGCAGAGTCCGTATATTGGGACAGTTTCGGCCAGAACAGCGGCGTATAGCGCGCATAGGAATCGTATTGCGAGCCGAAGATCGTCTTCAGGTGTTCGGCCTCCTTGGCTGCCGTGATGACCAAGATCCAATAGCTGAAAAATCCCAGCGCCAGAGCGACGGCGATCGATCCATGGATCAATCCGATCCCAGCTGCTCCAAGCGTAGAAAAGAGATAGAGCGGGTTTCTGGTCAACGAGTAGGGGCCGGAGGTAATCAACTCCAGATTCTTCTTTGAACCGATATAGAGAATGCTCCACATCCTGCCAACGAAGCAGGTGAGGACCAGGCCGAGACCCGCCATCTGGATCAGCTCATGTGCGCCCCCACCCAATCCGGGGTGCGAAAACAGGATAACAGTTGCGGCAACCAGCCCCGCTGCCCGAGCGGCGTTTATCCGCATCCTTTGATTGACTGGTTGAACTCTCATCGAGGCCCCCGGGAATGAAGAGGCCGCGTTTCTGGGCTCCGCATTTTGACGGCACCCCCCGATATGCGGCTCGCTTGCGCTTGCCAGGCTTTGCTGGCCGTGCGGTTGAACAGGAGGGGTATCGATCATTGGATCGTCTCCTCGGTAAGCTGAAGGAAGACGTCCTGGAGCCGCCCGCTCTCGGCCTCGAAGGCGAGGATCGGCATCTCGGCGCGGATCAGGACGTTCGGGATTTCGTTGTTGAGCTGGCGGCTTGGAGGTGTTTTGGTCGGATCAAGAAGTTCGACGCGCAGCCACCCCGCGTCTCCGTTGACAAAATGTCCCGTGATAGGCTGCAGAATGGTCGTCAGGATGCGGGTGGAGGTCGCTTCTGTGTCGATCGTTCCCCCTGCGCGCCGGCCGGGTTCTTGGCTTGCTCGGCCCAAACGGCGCTGCAGGCAAAACGCCTTTCGTGACCCATAGGACTTGTTAGGGTCTTCGGGCGCGAAGACGTGAGCAGATGAGCCGGGCGCTACGGCGACACTTCCGCGAGACATTCAGTGCAGGCTCCCTCGTGCCTGCCAGCACGCTTTCAGGTTGACGCGCCTATTTATCGCTGCGGTCGTTAGGCTTTACGATTCGGCAGTTGAGCTGACTCGCTTGCGACAAGATTACCCCTTTTTGCGAAGGGGCCTCGTCCGTGATGTCCGACATCAACGCCAGAGTGGGCTTAACTGAGAGAGCGAGATTTCGGCTCATTATAGCGCTTGAAGGAAGTCGTCGCCGAGCAGGCGCTGGAGCTGCGGCTGCAAAAGAGCATGATCGCGACGGGAGCGACGACGGCCCCCGGAACGGCGCCACCTCCCGCTGGGGACGTCCGGAACCTCGCATGAGCCGCTACGGCTTTCGGTTAGGCCGGCAAAGCCGTTTTGGGCTATCGGTCCGCCGGCGCGCTTTGTCCTATCTTGGGTTTCCAACGTCGGGCAACGGTCGTTCAGGCTGCCTTAGCCAGCCTACGCTCCGCTGGGTAGCGCGGCGCGTGGGTTGCGCAACACTTGTCAACTTGGTGGGTCGCAGTGCTGTAGGCGAAGCTCGCGCAAATCGTACAAACCGCACACCGCCAGCAGAGCCATAAGCGAGGAGTACGCGAACTCGGCGCCCCGGCAGAGGCGGCAAAGCGGCACTGCGTGCTTGTCTGGTCGACTCCAGTGTTGGTGCTCCGTGAAAGCCGATGAGGTCATATGAAGGAGATTCCCATGAAACCTGTTCGTTACTGCCTGGCGCCCGGCGCGTTCGTCCTCGTGCTTGCCGGGGCGACCGGCGCGTCGGCCGCGGAACAGCCGATCGCCTGCAAGAAGGTGCCGTTGGTGGTGCGGGACATGTTCCACAAGGATTTTCCCATCGCCAAGGTCAAGGCATGCGCCCGCGAGGTCGAGAACGGAGAACTGGTCTTCGAGATAGCAAGCGTCGAGGGCGCAATGACGCGCGATGTGCTCTACCATCAAGACGGCAAGGTCATCGTCGTCGAGGAATCAATTCCGATGGAAGCGGTGCCTCAATCGGTGCGTGCGGCCATTGATACGAAATTCGCAGGTGGAAAGATCAAGCTTGCGGAGAAGCTGATGCGCGACGGCAAGGTGAGTTACGAGTTCCAGATAAGCTTCAAAGGCAAGAACGTGCAGCCCGTCTTCGATCCGGATGGAAAGGAAGTGAAGGGCTGATGGACGCAACTCTTGTGCTGAAGGGTCGCTGAAATAGCTTCAATCAGCCTGAGGGAAGGAACAAGTTCGGCGCATGCAGACGGGCTTGCGGACCTCACTCGAGTTCAGCAGAAGGCAGCCGTCAACAAGCGTCGGACATCCGGACGATCGAGCCTACCTGCCTAACTTCACGTGTCCACCGAACTGGAGCGTCGCGCGCACACTGAAGGTGTGCGTTCTCTCGTCCTCAGCATTCTCCGCGAATGTGTAGCCGGCGCCGAGGTTCCATTTCGCCGCGCCGGACGGCGCGTCTTCTTCCCCGGACGCATAAATCACTTCGAAATCCGCCAATTGCTCGCGGGTGTCCGGACCGTCGGCGACAAAGTTCCGCTGCTGCGTGTAGGTGGCTATGTAGGTCAAAGGTTGCACTTCCAGCGCGACAGAGCCGGTGAGAAGCAGAGCGTCGTCCGGACCGCCGTCGAAATGCTTGAGGTAGGCCGATTCGCCGAGAAGCCTCAGTGTGTTCCCGTTAAGGTCGAAGCTTCCAGTGGCGGCAGCAAGGTAGGCCAATTCATTGCCGGTCCCCGGCAGCGGTTCCTCTTCTTCTTCTTCCTCCTCCTCCCCTGTGTCAGCGGACAGCCCGGGCTTCTGGTATCGGATGCCGAGCCGATAGCCGAATTCACCGTCCTTGTAACAATCGCCCTTTTCCGCCCCTTTGCAGCCATCAAGGGTAACCGAGAATGAGGATAAACCGGTGGTGTTGCCGGCACCGCCATCCGCCAGCGTGGTCCGTCCACGGTTGGTAAAGAGCGACTCGCTGAGGAACGTCCGGTCGGTCGTGAATACCGTCGCGGCCAAGGCATTGTTCAGCCCAAAGCCCTCGAAGCCAACAACAGCTTCGCCACCCAGACGTTCGTCAGCGTCAAAAACAGACGCCAGATCCGGGGCGTGTATCCCCGGCAGGGCTTCGCTGGCCAGGCTGAACACCGTGTCGAACTTTCCGGCCCTCACGGTCAGGGGATCGACCTTAGCGAGAGCATAGAGCTCACCGACATAGGTGCCGATCCCTTGAAAGGCCGCATTCTCCCCGGGTTCCGGGTCGACCACGGGCTCGGTAATGATGGCACTCACGAACCGAAGATAATCCGTCGGCGCGTAGAAAAGATCGAGCTCCAACTTCGGAAAGAACACATCGGATCTCAGGAAAGACGGATGTGCGCCAAATATCCAGTCGTTCTGCAGCTCCGCGGTAGCCTCGTACCCCGCGCAGGGCGCAGCGCATTCCTCGGCCAGAGCCGGTATCGTTTCTTCGGCCAGAGCCCGCTCGTGCTCCTCTGCCAGTGCCGAAGCCGAAGAGTACAGCAGCCCTATGCCACTAAGTGCTAAGATAAAAAGGCGAATGACCTGCGAGCCCCCATGAGATGCACCACGCGTCGATGATATCCGATGAGTCCACTGTGGCAACTGCGATTTCGTCATTTTGTCCCTTACAAACGCGACTTGTCCGATACAAACGCAAACGTGTCGCATCTCTACAACACTTCTTTGCTATTCCGCGCCCGGTACGCTCGCCGAGGACCGCCGGCGCAGCAAATTGGCGGTCCCGCTTCGCCTTCCTCGTTCGCATGGCACTCCCGGACCGAAGCAAACTGCGCCACGGCACGCCCAGCCTTTTGCTGGAGGCGCACTCCCACGCAACCGACGCGAGCACTCACGCGTGAGTCACGATCATAATAAATTTGTATGAACTATTTCTCTACTCCGAAAGTTAGAGGTCGCCGGATATACGGTAAAAGCGCCTTGCAATATTGATTAATTATGCGGCGCCCTCCCGCATGATACGCTTTGGGACTGTCTCTGATCTGTCGCAGGCGCGGTTTCGCGCGCCGCGGAATCGTGGGGGATTGCCGTGCTGCAAACGCTCGTCAAGCTGAGTCTGGAATTTCGGCATCTGGTCATAGCAGCCGCGATACTCCTGGTAGCGGCGGGTGCCGTTCTTCTTCCCAAGGCCAGAATCGACGCTCTTCCCGAGTTCGGGGCGCCGGTCGTGGAGGTGCAGACCGAGGCGCTCGGCTTGTCGACAGGCGAAGTCGAAAGCCTGGTGACCATCAATCTCGAAGAGATTCTGACCGCGACGCCGTTCCTCAAATCGATTCATTCCAAGTCGGTGCCGGGGATGGCTTCGGTGTTGCTCACCTTCGAGCCCGGCATGGATCCAATGAAAGCCCGACAAATGGTGCAGGAGCGTCTTACGATGGCTTGGGCCCTGCCCAATGTCTCGAAGCCACCCACCATGCTGCAGCCCAAGTCGGCGGCAGGCCGTGCCATGATCGTCGGACTGTCGTCCAAGACCGTGTCGCTGATCGACATGTCGGTGCTGGCCCGGTGGACGATGACGCCGAAGCTGCTCAGCGTGCCGGGCGTCGCCAACGTCGCGATCTGGGGCCAGCGTGCTCGCCAGCTTCAGGTGCAGATCGAACCTCAGCGCCTCGAATCGGCCGGCATCTCGCTTGATGAAGCCATAGAGAGCGCCGGGGATTCGCTCTGGGTCTCGCCGCTCAGTTATCTCGAAGCGTCAGTACTCGGAAGCGGAGGCTGGATCGACACGCCGAACCAGAGGCTCGGCATCCAGCATGTGCAACCGATCAGCAAGGCCAGCGACCTGACGAAGGTTGCTGTCCCGTCTTCCGCGCTCAGGCTAGGAGACGTCGCCGAGGTCGTCGAAGGCCATCCGCCGCTGATCGGTGATGCGATGATCAACGGGCAGCCTGGCCTCATTCTCGTCGTCGAGAAGCTTCCCAACGTCGACACCAAAGCGGTCGTAGCGGGGGTCGAAGCTGCGCTCGCGGAGTTGAGCCAAGGCATGCCGGGCATCGACGTCGACGCCTCCCTCTACCGCGCCTCCGACTACGTCGACAGCGCCTTGGCCAATCTGGTCCGGATGGTGACCGCCGCCATGGTGGTCGTGTCCGTAGCCCTCTTCCTGTCCTTGACGCCGGTCGGCGCGGCGAGCATCGCCGTCGTCGCGATCGTCCTGTCGTATGTCGCGGCACTCGTCGCTCTCTATTTCAGCAGCCCCATATTCAACCTGATCCACCTGGCCGGCCTCGCGGCCGCGCTTTCCCTCGTCGTCGACACTGCGGTAGTGGCTGCCGAGGCCATCGGGCGGCGCCTCCGCGCCGATGGCGGCCGTCCGGTCGCCGCGCCTCTATTCGATGCGATCGGCGAAATCGGCAAGCCAATGATCTATGCAGCGGTGATCGGTCTGCTGGCGGTCGCTCCGATACTCGGACTCGACGGCGAAACCGCGGCATTCTTCCGGCCGCTGGCTCAGGCCTATGGCGTCACGGTGGCCGCTGCCATGGTCGTCGTGCTCTTGGCGGCGCCCGCCCTCGCGATGGTCTTTTTCCGCTCGGGCAGCGCAGCAGGAAACAGGTCCGAACCTGTGGTGGCGCGGCTGTTCGGTGCAGCCTACGGGCGGCTGCTGGGCAAGTTCTCGGCGACGACCGGTCCTGCCTATGCGATCGTGGGTCTCGGTGCGTTGGCGCTACTCGCGGCGACGCCCGCCCTGAAGTGGTCGCCGTCGCCGTCCTTTGACGAAGGCACCGTCCGCGTTTCGTTCAAGGCCGCGCCGGGTGCATCCTTGCCCGCCATGATCCGGACGATGGCGCGACTGGAATCCGAAGTCCGCGCAATCGACGGAGTCAGCTCCGTCGCTGGCCATCTCGGCAGGGCCATCACGGGCGACCAGGTCACCGGCATCGAATCCGGGCAGCTCTGGATTGGCCTCGACGAGCGGGGGAACCGAGCCGCGGCACTGTCGCAAATTCGCAACACGATGGAAGGCTTCGCGGACCTCGAGGTGAAGGTTGAAGGCTATCTGGCCAGTACGGCCGGGCGGATCTTCGCCGACGCCGGCGAACCAGTGGTGGTCCGCATCGAAGGGGCCGAGACGGCCGTGCTTGAAGAGCAGGCAAAGCTCGTCGCGGCGAGAATCGCCGCCATTGACGGCATCAACTCCGTACGTCTCGACAAGAACGCTTTCTCGCCCGAAATCGAGGTCAAGGTCGACGTTGCGGAGGCGGCCGCACGTGGACTGAAACCGGGGGACATCCGGCGCGCGGCAGCGACGGTCTTCGCCGGGCTCGAGGTTGGCAATCTGTTCGAGCAGCAAAAGGTCTTCGACGTGGTCGTTTGGGGGACTCCCAACGCACGAAGCAGCATCGCCGACGTCGAGAATCTTCTGATCGAAACGCCTGATCGCCCGCATACACGCCTTGGCGATATCGCCGAGGTGCGGATGGTGCCGCAGTTGAGCACCATCGAGCGTGACGGCGTCACGCGCAGCATGGACGTTCACGCCAGCGTCGCAGGCCGCAGCGTCACGGCAGTGGCGGAAGACGTGGCGGCAGAACTCAAGAAGGTGCAACTCCCCTTCGAATACCATGCCTACGTTCGAGGCGAGTATGCCGAGAGCCGTGCAGCCATGCTGCAGGTGACGCTCTTCGCAGCGTCGGCGGCAGTCCTGATCTTTTTCCTGCTGCAGGCGGCATTGCAAAGTTGGCGACTGGCGACCGGCATGTTCCTTTCGCTGATGGCAGTATCGGGTGGCGTCGCGGCGATCCTCGTGGCGGTAACGGGCACCGTTTCGGTTGGGGCGCTTGCCGGACTTCTCGCCGTCCTCGGGCTTGCACTCCGCAACGGTCTGGTTCTGGCCAGCCGCGTCGATCAGACCGGGGAGGGTGACGAATCCTGGCCGGATCTTGTCGCTGCGGCCGCGCGCGAGCGCTTCGCGCCCATGCTGACGAGCACGCTGGTCACCTGCCTCGCCTTCCTTCCCGCAGTGGTCATGGGCAGCGCCGCTGGTCTGGAGATTCTGCATCCAATGGCATGGGTTGTGATCGCAGGCGCAGTCATTTCAGTCCTGATCAATCTGTTCGTCCTACCGGCCATGATGCTCCATTCCGGCCCGGTTTCACGACGCCTTGGAGGAGTTGCACATGCTTCGCAATAGGCTTTTTCTTACGTCATCCCTCGTCGCCGGTGTGGCTTTCGTCGTGGTTGCCACGGGATCCTTCGCGGCCGCGGAGTCGCCCGCAGGCGCGCCTGCCAAGCTGGTAGAGGTCGCAGGTTCACCATTTCCACGCGTGGTTCTGACCGAACAGGCCTCCAAACGACTGAGCATCCAGACCGAAGCGGTGCGGGAGGAGATGGCGAAGCGGTGGATGATGATGAACGCCCAGGTCGAGATTGCGAGCGGTGAACCGTCGGTGAATGCAATTACGGAGACGGCTTCCATCGCGCCGGCCGGTGAAAGCGGCCAAGCACGGCAATCCCTGATCAAGGTGCCTGTGGACGCGGCGAGCCAGATGTTGATCGCGGTTGTCGCCGACGAGGATGACGACGACGAGACCGGCGACCACGACGAGTTTGCCGAGATTTTCGGCGTCGCCAACCCGGCGGACGAGGATAAGGATGGTCTAGTCGTCGTGCTGCTGACCGGCCAAGGCCGCTCCGGTAAATATTACAAGGCGCGGCCGGTGGCGGTGACGGACCGGGACGACGGGCGGTTCTTTGAATTCCTCGAGGCAAGCAGCGGCGTCAAGCCCGGCGATCATGCGTTCGTGGCGATGAAGGCGCCGGAGAGCGGCAGGATGGCGAAGATCGTGCCCTACTCGTCGGTTATCTACGACGAGCACGGGAACAGCTGGCTCTACTCCAACCCGGAGCCGCTCGTCTTCGTCCGCCAAAAGGTGGCTGTCGAGCGCGTCCTCGGCGACATAGCAGTTCTGTCGGACGGACCAGCGAGCGGTACGCCGGTCGTGTCGGTCGGCGCGGTCGAGCTGATGGGGGTTGAACTGAAGTTTGGCGGGCACTGAGCGGGCGTGAAAGACATTCCGCCGCTTGCGAACGCCTGAGTTAGCCGGCGTCCAATCATCCGAACAAAGGACAGGGCCATGTTCCGCTGGATCATCGGCACGAATCTGAAATACCGGTATCTGGTACTGGCCGCGGCAGCGCTGATGGTGCTGCTGGGTTTGGACGTGTTCCGCAAGATGCCCGTGGACGTCTTCCCCGAATTCTCCCCGCCGCTGGTGGAGATTCAGACCGAGGGTATCGGCATGTCGACCGCTGAGGTCGAGGAGCTGATCACCATTCCCCTCGAGGATGCACTGCGCGGCACACCGGAACTCGACGTCATCCGCTCGAAGAGCGTGATGTCGCTGTCCTCCATTGTCATGATCTTCAAGCGGGGAACCGACATCATGCACGCGCGGCAGCTCGTCCAGGAGCGCGTGCAGCTTGCGTCGGCCAGACTGCCGTTCGGCTCGAGCCCGCCCGTCATGCTGCAGCCCTTGTCCTCGACCAGCAGGACCATGAAGATCGGCCTCTCGTCGAAGGAGCTCACTCAGCTCGACCTGTCGATGACCGCCTACTGGAAGATCCGCTTCCGCCTGCTGCGCGTGCCCGGCGTCGCCAACGTGGCGATGTGGGGCGAAAAGCTCAAACAGCTGCAGATCCAGGTCGATCCCGCGCGCATGCTGAAACGCGGCGTGACGCTGAACGAGGTCATGGAAGCTTCGGCCGATGCGCTGGACTTCGGCCTGCTGCCGATGGCGAGCTCAGCCAAGAGCCAGACCGTAGGCTTCATCGACACCGCCAACCAGCGGCTGTATGTCGGCGCCGACGTAGCGTCCAGCGTGAAGCTGGAAGACGTTAAGAGAATTCCGGTCGAGTCGAAGGCCGGCGAGCAACTGGTGCTGGCGGACTTTGCCGACGTCACCTGGGGGGAACCGCTGCCGATCGGCGACGCTGTGATCAATGACGGTCCCGGCATGATGCTGATCGTCGAGAAGTTCCCGTGGGCGAACACGCTGGAGGTCACGCGCGGCGTCGAGGCAGCCTTCGCCGAAATGAAGGACGGCCTCAAAGGTATCGACGTCGACCTGCAGATCTTCCGCCCGGCGACGTTCATCGAGCTCTCGATCCACAATCTGACAATGGCCTTGCTGGTGGGATCGGTCCTGGTGGTCTGCGTTCTCGGCGCCTTCCTGTTCGAGTGGCGGGTGGCGCTCATCAGCCTGCTGGCGATTCCGCTCTCTCTGGTCGCCGCGGGACTTGTTCTCTACTGGCTCGGGACGACCATCAACACGATGGTGCTGGCCGGCTTTGTCGTGGCGGTGGGATCGGTGGTGGACGACGCTATCATCGACGTCGAAAACATCACACGGCGATTGCGCGAGAATCGCCGCAGCGGCGCTGGCAAATCGGTGGCATCAGTCATCCTGGAAGCATCGCTCGAGATCCGCAGCCCGATCGTCGCCGCAACCCTCATCATCGTCATCTCGGTCATTCCTGTGTTCTTCATGGG